>NZ_JBEXLP010000012.1:0-79707 GCF_040610035.1 Streptomyces sp. NPDC004542 | reverse complement strand
CGGGTCGGGGGGCGCGGTCGCGCCTCGCCTGCACGCCGGGTGGACGGGCGGCGGACGGTGAGAGGGGGGCGAGCGGTGAGTGGGTGAGTGGGGGGCTGGGCGGGCGATCACCTGTGTGGGCCGGGTCGGGGGGCGCGGTCGCGCCTCGCCTGCACGCCGGGTGGACGGGCGGCGGACGGTGAGAGGGGGGCGAGCGGTGAGTGGGTGAGTGGGGGGCGAGCGGTGAGTGGGTGAGTGGGGGGCTGGGCGGGCGATCACTTGTGGGGGCCGGGTCGGGGGGCGCGGTCGCGCCTCGCCTGCACGCCGGGTGGACGGGCGGCGAGCGGTGAGAGGGGGCTGGTGGCCGGACGTGCGCGGTCGGCGGGCAGCAGGACACCTGGGATCCGGTGACGGCTTGCGGCGAGTGGAGGGCTGGGGCGCCGCAGGACGAGGACCAGATCATCGACCGCATCTGCCGCTACTGCGACAGGATCTCCGGACCAGGACACTAGCTAGAACTGCTCACAGACGGGCAGAAGCAGCAATTGGCAGATATGAGCCACTCGCACAGCTCGTCCACGTTGCTGACCTGCTGCTTTACCATCCCCCTCTGGCACATATCTGCCAATCACCGTCCATCGCCGCTCGACTGTGACCGCTGAGGCCAGTGTGGCGCCCGTAGGGGTGCCGAGGAAGACCGGCAAGCCGTCCCGCCACCCACCCGAGCACACCCCACCCCCACCTACCGCAAGCCAGCGATCCACCCGCGCGCCGCCACACACCCGCCCCCAGGAGTACCGGGGTCATCTGCCCACGTCTTTCCTGGACCTGTCCGAACTGAACCATCACGCCTTGTTCCGGCGCGACGTGGCGGTCCTTTACGTACCTGGCTTGCTGCAGACCGAGGACTACGCCCGCGCCGTGTTCTCCTCAAGAGTGCCGGAACTGACCAATGAAGAGCTGGAGTTGCGTATCCGTCATCGCCTGGCGGGCCAGGACATCCGCGTTCCCTACGAGTGGGTGATTCACGAGGCGGCGCTCCGCATCAGGGTCAGCAACCGTGCTGCGTCACGGGCACAACTCAACCGGCTCGTGGCATTTTCCGAGGCGGATCACGTCACCATCCGTGTCATCCCGTTCGATCTGGACGGCTTCGCCAGGGCCGCCAGCAGCATGACGTACGTGGGGGGTCCCGTGTCCAAACTGGACACGGTGGTCCGCGACGTCCCCCATGGCTCGGCCTTCATCGACTCCGAGGCACAGCTCAGCGCCTTTCGAACGCGCTTCCTTAAGGTGGAGGCCGCATCACTCGACCCGGGGCGATCGCGTGATTTCATCCACCGGCTGGCGAAAGAGCTGTGAGGCACTCATGGACTGGCGAAAGTCGACCTACTCGGGCCCCGACGACGGCAACGAGTGCGTAGAGATCGCCCCCACCCCCGTACACATACACATCCGCGACTCCAAAGCCACCACCCCTGCCATCCTCACCTTCCCGGCCGAAGCTTTCGCCGCCTTCGTCGACGATCTCAAGAGCACCGGGCAGGCGGGGCGTCCGACACCGGTCTGAGAGGTTCTCGCCCCTCGGTACCCCGGTACCCCGGCGCCCCTCCCGCCCCAGGAGCCGGCAGGCCAAGGCCCTGCCCGCGCTGTCAGTCCCCACCGGTACCGTCGCACCATGGCGCAACAGGCGGGGAAGCCCACGAACCCCACGGGCGAACGACAGCTCGCCACCCTCGAAGGCGTGCTCGAACGCATCACGTACGCGAACGAGGAGAACGGCTACACGGTCGCCCGGGTGGACACCGGCCGGGGAGGCGGTGATCTCCTCACGGTGGTCGGCGCGCTGCTCGGTGCCCAGGTGGGGGAGGCCCTGCGGATGGAGGGGCGCTGGGGGTCCCATCCCCAGTACGGGAAGCAGTTCACCGTCGAGAACTACACGACCATGCTGCCCGCCACGGTCCAGGGCATCCGCCGCTACCTCGGATCGGGGCTGGTCAAGGGCATCGGGCCGGTCTTCGCCGACCGGATCACGCAGCACTTCGGGCTGGACACGCTGCGGATCATCGAGGAGGAGCCGAAGCGGCTCATCGAGGTGCCCGGGCTGGGGCCGAAGCGGACCAAGAAGATCGCCGACGCCTGGGAGGAGCAGAAGGCGATCAAGGAGGTCATGCTCTTCCTCCAGACCGTCGAGGTGTCCACGTCCATCGCGGTGCGGATCTACAAGAAGTACGGGGACGCGTCCATCTCCGTCGTCAAGAACCAGCCCTACCGGCTCGCCGCCGATGTCTGGGGCATCGGTTTCCTCACCGCCGACAAGATCGCCCAGTCGGTCGGCATCCCGCACGACAGCCCGGAGCGGGTGAAGGCGGGGCTGCAGTACGCGCTGTCGCAATCCGCCGACCAGGGGAACTGCTTCCTGCCCGAGGAGCGGCTGATCGCCGACGCGGTCAAGCTGCTCCAGGTCGACACCGGCCTGGTCATCGAGTGTCTCGCCGAGCTGGCGCGGCCCGCGCAGGAGGGGGAGGACCCGGGGGTCGTACGGGAGAAGGTGCCCGGCCCGGAGGGGGACTCGGAACCGGTCACGGCCATCTACCTCGTGCCCTTCCACCGGGCCGAACTCTCCCTCTCCGGTCAGCTGTTGCGCCTGCTGCGCACGGACGAGGACCGGATGCCGGGGTTCCGGGACGTGGACTGGGACAAGGCGCTGGGCTGGCTGAAGGGCCGTACGGGGGCGGACCTCGCCCCCGAGCAGGAGGCCGCCGTGAAGCTGGCGCTCACCGAGAAGGTGGCCGTGCTGACCGGTGGCCCGGGGTGCGGCAAGTCCTTCACCGTCCGCTCGGTCGTGGAGCTGGCCCGCGCGAAGAAGGCGAAGGTGCTGCTCGCCGCGCCCACCGGCCGGGCCGCCAAGCGGCTGGCGGAACTGACCGGGGCCGAGGCCTCCACGGTGCACCGGCTGCTGGAGCTGAAGCCGGGCGGTGACGCGGCCTACGACCGGGACCGGCCGCTCGATGCCGATCTGGTGGTCGTGGACGAGGCGTCCATGCTGGACCTGCTGCTCGCCAACAAGCTGGTCAAGGCGGTGCCGCCGGGGGCTCACCTGCTCTTCGTCGGGGACGTCGACCAACTGCCCAGCGTGGGCGCGGGCGAGGTGCTGCGCGACCTGCTCGCCGAGGGCGGCCCGATCCCGGCCGTGCGCCTCACCCGGGTGTTCCGCCAGGCCCAGCAGTCGGGCGTGGTGACGAACGCGCACCGGATCAACTCGGGGCAGCACCCGGTCACGGACGGCATGAAGGACTTCTTCCTGTTCGTGGAGGACGACACGGAGGAGGCCGGGCGGCTCACGGTGGACGTCGCCGCCCGGCGCGTCCCGGCCCGGTTCGGGCTCGATCCGCGCCGGGACGTGCAGGTCCTCGCGCCCATGCACCGCGGCCCGGCCGGCGCGGGCACCCTCAACGGCCTGCTCCAGCAGGCCATCACCCCTGGCCGCCCCGACCTGCCCGAGAAGCGGTTCGGCGGCCGGGTCTTCCGTGTCGGCGACAAGGTGACCCAGATCCGCAACAATTACGAGAAGGGCAAGAACGGAGTCTTCAACGGCACCGTGGGCGTGGTCACCTCGCTCGACCCGGTCGACCAGCGCCTGACGGTGCTGACGGACGAGGACGAGGAGGTTCCGTACGAATTCGACGAACTGGACGAACTGGCCCACGCGTACGCGGTGACCATCCACCGTTCGCAGGGGAGCGAGTATCCGGCCGTGGTCATCCCGGTCACCACCGGTGCCTGGATGATGCTCCAGCGCAATCTGCTCTACACGGCGGTCACGCGCGCCAAGAAGCTGGTGGTCCTCGTCGGTTCGCGCAAGGCGATCGGCCAGGCGGTGCGCACGGTGTCGGCCGGGCGACGCTGTACGGCACTCGACTTCAGACTCCATGGGGCCAATGGGGCCGTACGGACCTGACATCCCGAAAAATGATCGATCAAATGAGTCGGGAAGGTCACAGAGCACTTCCCGTCACCGGATCGAGGGGGCAGGATGAGCAGGTTGGCGGCACTGAGTGCCGCCCAAGGGCCCAATGGTCGACCCCGAGTGCACTCTCCTGAGCCAAATGGGGGATGGTAGAGACAGTCAGGGCACCTCGAAGAAGAGGCACTACGTCGGTGAGGGAAGACGTGAGCGACAACTCTGTAGTACTGCGGTACGGCGACGGCGAGTACACCTACCCGGTGATCGACAGCACCGTCGGTGACAAGGGCTTCGACATCGGGAAGCTCCGCGCCCAGACCGGTCTGGTGACTCTGGACAGCGGTTACGGCAACACGGCCGCCTACAAATCCGCCATTACGTACCTCGACGGCGAGGCGGGCATCCTCCGGTACCGCGGCTACCCGATCGAGCAGCTGGCCGAGCGCTCCACCTTCCTGGAGGTGGCCTACCTGCTGATCAACGGTGAGCTGCCGACCGTCGACGAGCTCTCCACGTTCAAGAACGAGATCACGCGGCACACCCTGCTGCACGAGGACGTCAAGAACTTCTACCGGGGCTTCCCCCGGGACGCCCACCCGATGGCCATGCTCTCCTCGGTCGTCTCGGCGCTGTCCACGTTCTACCAGGACAGCCACAACCCGTTCGACGAGAAGCAGCGCAACCTCTCCACCATCCGCCTGCTCGCCAAGCTCCCGACCATCGCGGCGTACGCGTACAAGAAGTCGATCGGTCACCCGTTCGTCTACCCGCGCAACGACCTCGGCTACGTCGAGAACTTCCTCCGCATGACCTTCTCGGTCCCGGCGGACGAGTACGAACTCGACCCGATCGTGGTCTCCGCCCTCGACAAGCTGCTGATCCTGCACGCCGACCACGAGCAGAACTGTTCGACGTCGACGGTCCGTCTGGTGGGCTCGTCCCAGGCGAACATGTTCGCGTCCATCTCGGCCGGCATCAACGCCCTGTGGGGCCCGCTGCACGGCGGTGCCAACCAGTCCGTGCTGGAGATGCTCGAGGGGATCCGCGACTCCGACGGCGACGTCGACACCTTCATCCGCAAGGTGAAGAACAAGGAGGACGGCGTCCGCCTGATGGGCTTCGGCCACCGGGTCTACAAGAACTTCGACCCGCGTGCCAAGATCATCAAGGCTGCCGCGCACGATGTGCTCTCCGCCCTCGGCAAGTCCGACGAACTGCTCGACATCGCGCTCAAGCTGGAGGAGCACGCGCTCTCCGACGACTACTTCGTCTCGCGCAGCCTCTACCCGAACGTGGACTTCTACACCGGTCTGATCTACCGGGCCATGGGCTTCCCGACCGAGATGTTCACGGTCCTGTTCGCCCTCGGCCGCCTGCCGGGCTGGATCGCCCAGTGGCACGAGATGATCAAGGAGCCGGGCTCCCGCATCGGCCGTCCGCGCCAGATCTACACCGGTGTGGTGGAGCGGGACTTCGTTCCGGTCGAGGAGCGCTGAGTTTCGTCCGAGGAGCGCTGAGTTTCTTCGTCGGCGTCCGGGGTGCGTGAGCCTCCCGGGCGCCTGACAGCGCACAGCAGAAGGCGCCCTGAGTCGCCGGTCCCCCCACGGGCCGACGACCAGGGCGCCTTCCCATGTCCCGGTGCGGATTCCCCCCACGGGATCCGGCCGGGCGCTCGGAGAGGACAGCGCCTGAATCGCTGTCTGAGCATGACGAGCAGAACCCGTCGCGCTCCAGTGATGCGGTGCGATCTGCCGGGACAGCGCACGCAGGGAGGGCCGCTCAAAGCTTCCCGGTGTACGTGCCCCGGCAACGCATCTCTGAGGAAGTCCCCCAAGACATCCCCAGATGCCAGTCAGCGCCCCCCAAGACGCTGGTCTGACATCGCCAACTTAGACCTTCGAACCCCTTCGATGGTTACGTTCGCATCACTGTGATCTGTGTCTCTTGCATATGTCCTATAGATGCGCAAGAGCCCCGATAATCCGATCGGGACTCAAGCGTAAGGATGATGCGCGAGCCTTGTGAAGAGCTTATGTGAGGTCCGCGCCGGACTCCAGGGGGACTCTTGCTTCCACTGCCGCAAACCGGCGGTAACTTCGCGGGCCCTCAGTGGAACGTCCGCAGCCGCAGACTGTTGGTCACCACGAACACCGAGGAGAAGGCCATCGCGGCACCCGCGATCATCGGGTTCAGCAGCCCGGCCGCGGCCAGCGGCAGCGCGGCCACGTTGTAGCCGAAGGCCCACACCAGGTTGCCCTTGATCGTGGCCAGGGTACGCCGCGCCAGCCGGATCGCGTCCCCCGCCACCTTCAGGTCGCCGCGCACCAGCGTCAGGTCGCCCGCCTCGATCGCCGCGTCCGTGCCCGTGCCCATGGCCAGGCCCAGGTCGGCGGCGGCGAGCGCGGCCGCGTCGTTCACCCCGTCGCCGACCATGGCGACGGTCCGTCCCTCGCCCTGCAACCGCCGCACCACGGCCACCTTGTCCTCGGGCAGTACCTCGGCGACGACCTCCTCGATGCCCACGGCCCGCGCCACTGCCTCGGCCACGGTCCGGTTGTCGCCGGTCAGCAGCACCGGCGTCAGCCCCAGCGCGCGCAGTTCGCGCACCGCCTCGGCGCTGGTCTCCTTGACCGCGTCGGCGACGGCGAGGACACCGCGTGCCACCCCGTCCCAGCCGACCATGACCGCCGTGCGCCCCTCCTGCTCGGCCCGGGTGCGGGCGGCGGCCAGCTCCTGAGGCACCCCGGCGGTGTTCTCCGCGAGTCGCCCCACGGTCACCTCGTGGCCCGCGACCCGCCCGCGCACGCCCCGCCCGGGGACGTTCTCGAAGTGCTCGACCGCGGGCAGCGGCCCGACCCGCTCCTCGGCGCCGGCCGCGACCGCCCGGGCGACCGGGTGCTCCGAGGCGTGCTCCAGGGCTCCGGCGAGCCGCAGCACCTCGTCCTTGTCGGCGCCCTCGGCGACGTACACCTCCTGGAGCGTCATACGGCCGGTGGTGACCGTGCCGGTCTTGTCCAGGACGACCGTGTCGACGCGACGCGTGGACTCCAGCACCTCCGGGCCCTTGATGAGGATGCCGAGCTGCGCGCCGCGCCCGGTGCCGACCATCAGCGCGGTGGGGGTGGCGAGGCCGAGCGCGCACGGGCAGGCGATGATCAGCACGGCGACGGCGGCCGTGAAGGCGGCGACGGTGTCCCCGGTGACGCCCAGCCACACCGCGAAGGTGCCGAGCGCGATGAGCATGACGACGGGCACGAAGACCGCCGAGATCCGGTCCGCCAGGCGCTGCACCTGCGCCTTGCCGTTCTGCGCGTCCTCCACCAGCCGCGCCATCCGGGCGAGCTGGGTGTCGGCGCCGACCCGGGTGGCCGCGACGACCAGCCGGCCCCCGGCGTTCACCGTCGCCCCCGTCACGGCGGATCCGGGGCCGACGTCCACCGGCACCGACTCGCCGGTCAGCATGGAGGCGTCGACCGCGGAGACGCCCTCGACCACCGTGCCGTCGGTGGCGATCTTCTCGCCGGGGCGGACCACGAACCGGTCGCCGACGGCCAGGGAGCCCACCGGCACCCGCACCTCACGGCCGTCCCGCAGGACGGCGACGTCCTTGGCGCCCAGCTCCATCAGCGCCCGCAGGGCGGCCCCCGCGCGCCGCTTGGAGCGGGCCTCCAGGTAGCGCCCGAGGAGGATCAGGGCGACGACGCCGGAGGCCACCTCGAGGTAGATCGTGGACGCGCCGTCCATACGGGAGACGGTGAAGCGGAACGCGTCGTGCATGCCGGGCATGCCCGCGTCGCCGAGGAACAGCGCCCACAGCGACCAGCCGTACGCGGCCAGCGTGCCGACCGAGACCAGGGTGTCCATGGTGGCGGCCCGGTGCCGTGCGTTGGTCCAGGCGGCCCGGTGGAACGGCAGCCCGCCCCAGACGACGACCGGTGAGGCGAGCGTGAGCGAGAGCCACTGCCAGTTGTCGAACTGCAGCGCGGGGATCATGGCGAGCAGGACGACGGGGAGGGCGAGCACGGCGGAGACGGTGAACCGCAGCCGCAGGGCCGTCAGCTCGGGATCCTGCTCGGTCCGGGCGGGCGTGTCGTCCGCGGCGGGCTCCGGCGGCGGGGGCTCCTCGGCGGTGTACCCCGTCTTCACGACGGTGGCGATCAGATCGGCGACCTGGACCCCCTGGGGGTAGGTGACCTTCGCCTTCTCGGTGGCGAAGTTCACCGTGGCGCTCACGCCGTCCATGCGGTTGAGCTTCTTCTCGACGCGGGCGGCACAGGAGGCGCAGGTCATCCCGCCGATGAGCAACTCGACTTCAGAGCTGCCCGTCGTCGCGCCCGAAGGCGCGTCCGAGGGGGTGCCTATGGCTGTCTCTGCGGTGGTGGTGCTGTTCATGTCCGGGCTCCAGACGGCGGAACGGGCCGCACGGATCCAGTATCAGCTGGTCGGTACGGCCCGGTCGGAGAGTGAACGGAGATCAGGCGCGGCCGGCCAGCTCGAAGCCGGCCTCGTCGACGGCGGCGCGGACGGCCTCCTCGTCGAGCGGAGCGGCGGAGACGACGGTGACCTCGCCGGTCGACGCGACGGCCTTCACCGAGGTGACGCCGGGGATTTCGGAGATCTCGCCGGAGACGGAGCCCTCGCAGTGGCCACAGCTCATCCCGCTCACCTGGTAGACGGTGGTGACGGTGTCCGGGGTGTCGGTCGGGGCGGTCATGTCGTTCTCCTCGTCGCAACGGGTGGGGCCGACGAGGCCCACGGTGGGGCCTGTACTCCTGACACTATACCCCTAGGGGGTATTTCTCCAAGAGGCGCCACGGCGCGCCAGCGAGCGCACCCGGGCGATGCCCAGCAAGCAGACGAGTACCAGGCCGGCGGCCGTGAACACCGCCAGCAGGTGTTCCTGTGCGGCCGTCGGTCCAGGGACGTACCCCTGCGCGAAGAGCTCCCGGGCCGGGTACGGCCCGGCCAGGCGGGCCACCAGCCAGAGGGCGATGCCGTGGGTGGAGTCCCACAGCGTGTGCAACAGACCCGCGCCGAGCCAGGCGGCGAGGACCGGTCCGCTGCCCAGGCGGAAGCGGCCGTTCGGGCGTCGGTGCGCGAGCAGCGCCCCGCCGGCCATGGCGGTCCACAGGCCGTGCCCGAGCGGGGTGAGCATCCCGCGCAGGGCCTCGGTCTCCAGCAGGGTCCGCAGGCCGGGACCGTCCGCGGACAGGGCCGCGCCGAAGGCCTGCCCCGAGCCCTCCAGGGCCGCGAAACCGCAGCCGACGGCCGCGCCGAGCACCAGCCCGGCGCGCATGCCGTGGATCCCGGGCAGCCGGCGCAGCACGAACATCAGCGCGCCGAGCTTGACGGCCTCCTCGACCGGTCCGGCGGCGGCGAACGTCCGCAGTGACGGTCCGAGCAGCTGGTTCTCCGTCACCGACGCGCCCAGCACCCCGAGCGTGCCGCCGGCCAGGAAGCAGCCGAGGACCGCGCTGACGCCCAGGTCGCAGCCGTGCCGCTCGTACGCCCACAGCACCAGGACGACGGGGAGGAGGAAGCCGCCGAGCAGGATCGGGGTGGGCAGGAGGGCGGTGTCCGCCGTCGCGTACGCCGCCAGCACGGTCAGCGCCCATACGGCCAGCCCGCCGCCCAGGAAGCGCCGCCACAGGCCCGCGCGGATCCGCGGGTACGGGGGAGGCGGCTGCTGCGGACCGGGGATACGGGCGCGGGGGGCGCCGGGCGGCGGGAAGGTCACGGCGGTCCCCCTCGGGCTTCTGCTGGACGATCTACCCGAACCCTATGCAGATGACCTTTATGCCGCAGTCCGGGGAAGGCCGGTGGTGTCCGTGCGGCCTGGCGGGCCCCGGCCTCCCTGTACCCGCCGCGCGGGCGGTGCGGCTCGCCCGCCGCCGAGTCCGGACGGGACCGGCGTACGGGGCCGGGGCGGGGGCCGGGGCCGGGCAGGGGCTAGCGTTCGCGGGGGCCGTGGTCGGGCGGTCCGGGGGCGGTCGTACGGAAGGTGAGGACGGAGGACACATGCGCGCTGTGGTGTTCGAGCGGTACGGGGAACCGGCCGAGGTGCGGGAGGTGCCGGATCCGGAGCCCGCCGAGCACGGCGTCGTGGTGCGCGTCGAGGCCACCGGCCTGTGCCGCAGCGACTGGCACGGCTGGATGGGCCACGATCCGGACATCACGCTGCCGCACGTGCCGGGTCACGAACTCGCCGGGACCGTGGAGGCGGTCGGCGGCCGGGTGACCGGCTGGAGCCCAGGCGACCGGGTCACCGTGCCCTTCGTCTGCGCCTGCGGCAGCTGCCCCGCCTGCGCGGCCGGCGACCAGCAGGTGTGCGAGCGGCAGACCCAGCCCGGCTTCCACCACTGGGGCTCGTTCGCGCAGTACGTGGCACTGGACCACGCCGACGTGAACCTGGTCGCCGTACCGGACGGCCTGTCCTCCGCGACGGCGGCCGCGCTCGGCTGCCGGTTCGCGACGGCCTTCCGGGCGGTGGTGCAACGAGGGCGGGTGGCCGCGGGGGAGTGGGTCGCGGTGCACGGCTGCGGGGGCCTGGGCCTGTCGGCGGTGATGATCGCGGCGGCGTCGGGGGCACGGGTCGTCGCCGTCGACGTGTCACCGGCGGCGCTGGAGCTGGCGCGGAAGTTCGGGGCGGCCCGGTGCGTGGACGCCGGGCGGACGCCGGACACGGCCGCCGCGATCCGTGAACTGACCGGCGGCGGCGCCCACCTCTCCCTCGACGCGCTCGGTTCCCCGGTGACCTGCGCGGCCTCCGTCGGCTCGCTGCGCCGCCGCGGCCGGCACGTCCAGGTCGGCCTGCTTCCCTCACCCGAGGGCACGACCCCCGTGCCCATGGCCCGCGCCATCGCCCTGGAGCTCGAACTCCTCGGCAGCCACGGCATGGCCGCCCACGCCTATCCGGGCATGCTCGAACTGGTCCGCGCGGGCGTACTCCGCCCCGACCTGCTGGTGACGTCGACGATCCCGCTGGACGCGGCCCCGGCCGCGCTCGCCGCGCTGGACACGGCACCGGGCGCGGGCGTCACGGTCGTCGAACCGTGGAGCTGAGAGCCGTGTGCCCCACCCGGGAGGGACGGGGCACGGCACCGTACGGACGGGCTCAGGTCTGGTTGCGGCCGCGGTTGCCGGGTCTGGCGGCGACCCAGGCGCGGACGGTGTCGGCGTACCAGTAGGGCTTGCCGCCCTCCACGTGGTCGGGCGGGGGCAGCAGCCCGTGCTTGCGGTAGGACCGTACGGTGTCCGGCTGCACCCGGATGTGCGCCGCGATCTCCTTGTACGACCAGAGCCGGCGGTCGGTCATGAGTTCCTCCCCGCGCGCGCCGCGGCGGCGGCCGGGGGCGGCCGTCGGGAGAGCCGGGCGCTGCGCTGGTGATCATCAGCCTGTGCCCGGTGAACGACGCGCAGTGACCGTCAGGGAGGGCCTGTCGAAGGGATGTGACGGGGAGCCCGCGTAGTCGGGACATGTGTGACAGCGGGCGGGAGTTTGTGACAGGGCTGACACACACGGCGTACGCGCGGGTGCGGACGGGGCGCGACGGCTGACGGCCCGGCGGTCGCCGCCGGACCGCCGTGGACCCTCCGGCCGTGCGGCCGCAAGCCGCACACCGTCGCGGTGTCCGCCCGGCCGTGTCCCGCGCCGGCCTCGCCGGGCCCTTCGCGGTCGCGGCGACCGGGCCGCCGGCTTCGGCGGCCCGCCGGGGCGCCGACGGCAGGACGTCTACGCCCCGCAGGACCGCAGGAACGCCCGGGTGCGCCGGGCGATCGGGAGGGGCTTGTCCGGGGCGCAGGGGTACATGTCCTGCTCGACGATCGCGAACAGGTCGGCGTCCAGCTTCTGCGCCGCCTCGAGGACCGGGCCGAGCGCGGGCACCCCGGACGGGGGTTCGCACATCACGCCCTGGGCGACCGCCGGGCCGAACGGGGTGCCGTTCGCCCGTACGTCCGCGAGGATCTCCGGGTCCACCTGCTTGAGGTGCAGGTAGCCGATCCGTTCGCCATAGGTCTCGATCAGCTTGACGCTGTCGCCGCCGCAGTAGGCGTAGTGCCCGGTGTCCAGGCACAGCGAGACCAGTGAGGAGTCGGTGCCGTCGAGGAAGCGGGTGACGTTGTCCTCGCTGTCGATGTGGGTGTCGGCGTGCGGGTGGACGACGATCGACAGGCCGTAGCGTTCCCGCACCTCCCGTCCGAGCCGCTCGGTCAGCGAGGTCAGGTTGCGCCACTGCTCGGGGGTGAGCGTGTCCGGCTCCAGCACCTCGCCGGTCTTGTCGTCCCGCCAGAAGGACGGGATGACCACCAGGTGGGACGCGCCCATCGCCTGGGTGAGCGCGGCGATGTCCGAGACGTGCGCCCAGGTCTTGTCCCAGACCGCCTCGCCGTGGTGCAGGCCCGTGAAGACCGTGCCGGCCGACACCTTCAGGCCGCGCCGGGCCGTCTCCTCGGTGAGCACGGCCGGGTCGGTCGGCAGGTAGCCGTACGGACCCAGCTCGATCCACTCGTAGCCGGAGTCCGCGACCTCGTCGAGGAAGCGCTGCCAGGGCACCTGTGCGGGGTCGTCCGGGAACCAGACGCCCCAGGAGTCGGGCGCCGATCCGATGCGGATGCGGGACAGTGGGGCTTGGGGCGGCATCGACGTCATGGCGGTCAGCCTGCGGCTCGTAGAAAGCGCGTGTCAAGCTCTGGTCCGAATGTCTGGACAAAACATTGACAGGCTCCCGGGTGCGGGGCTACAAACCGGGGAGAGCCGTGCGAGCCGCCGGGGTGCGCCCCGAGGGCGAACCGGATGACGCAGAAGGGAAGCCGGATGGCGTACGACCTGATCACCATGGGACGGATAGGAGTGGACCTCTATCCGTTGCAGACCGGCGTACCGCTCGCGCAGGTGTCGTCCTTCGGCAAGTTCCTCGGCGGCTCGGCGACGAACGTCGCGGTCGCCGCCGCCCGCCTCGGCCGGAGCACCGCCGTGATCACCCGGACCGGTGACGACGCCTTCGGCGCCTATCTGCACGAGGCCCTGCGCGGCTTCGGCGTCGACGACCGCTGGGTCGCCCCGGTCGCCGGGCTGCCCACGCCGGTCACCTTCTGCGAGGTCTTCCCGCCGGACGACTTCCCGCTGTACTTCTACCGGCAGCCCAAGGCACCCGACCTGGAGATCGACGCCCACGAGCTCGACCTCGACGCCGTCCGCGAGGCGCGCGTCTTCTGGGTCACCGGCACCGGCCTGAGCGAGGAGCCGAGCCGTACGGCGACCCTCGCGGCGCTCGCCCACCGGGCCAAGGCCGGCACCACGGTCTTCGACCTCGACTGGCGGCCCATGTTCTGGACGGACCCGGACGCGGCCCGCCCCTTCTACGCCGAGGCGCTGCGGCACACCACGGTGGCCGTCGGCAACCTCGACGAGGTGGAGGTCGCCACCGGGGTGCGCGAGCCGCACGCCGCCGCCCGGGCGCTCCTCGACGCCGGTGTGGAGCTCGCGGTCGTCAAGCAGGGGCCCAAGGGCGTCCTCGCGGTCAACAGCGCGGGCGAGACCGCGGAGGTCCCGCCGCTCCCGGTGACCGTCCTCAACGGACTCGGCGCCGGCGACGCCTTCGGCGGCTCCCTCTGCCACGGCCTGCTGGCCGGCTGGGACCTGGAGACGATCATGCGGCACGCCAACGCGGCCGGCGCCATCGTCGCCTCCCGCCTGGAGTGCTCCTCCGCGATGCCCACCCCCGACGAGGTCTCCGCCGCGCTGCGGGCCGGAGCGGTGCTGTGAGCGCCGGCACGGTCGCGGGGACGCGGCATGACGGCGGGGACGGCGGCGCGTTCCCGAAGGTCGACGTCTCCGCGCTGGTGCACACCCGCACCCACCACCCCGAGGCGATCGCGGAGGCCGCCGCCCGCCGCGCCCGCCGCCCGCTGCTGAACGAGCACGGCCGGCTGATGATCGTCGCCGCCGACCACCCGGCCCGCGGCGCCCTCGGCGTCGGCGACCGCAAGCTGGCCATGGCCAACCGCGCCGACCTCCTCGAACGCCTCTGCCTGGCCCTGTCCCGGCCGGGCGTGGACGGGGTCCTGGCCACCGCCGACATCCTGGACGACCTGCTGCTGCTCGGCGCCCTCGACCACAAGGTGGTCATGGGCTCGATGAACCGCGGCGGCCTCCAGGGCGCCTCCTTCGAACTCGACGACCGCTTCACCGGCCACCGCCCCGAGGACATCCAGCGCCTGAACTTCGACGCGGGCAAGCTGCTGCTGCGCGTCGACTACGCGGACCCGGGCTCGCTGACCACCTTGGAGTCCACGGCCCGCGCCATCGACGACATGGCCGCCCGCCGGCTCCCCGTCTTCGTCGAGCCGTTCATCAGCCGCCGTGACGACGACGGGCGGCTGCGCAACGACCTGAGCGCGGAGGCGGTCACCAAGTCCATCGCCATCGCCTCGGGCCTGGGCGGCAGTTCGGCCTACACCTGGCTGAAGGTGCCGGTCACCGACGACCCCGACGACATGGCACGGGTCATGGAGACCTCCACGCTGCCCGCCGTGCTGCTCGGCGGCGACATCGGTGACTCGCCCGAGGACCAGGTCGCCGCCTACGAGAAGTGGCGGGGCGCGCTCCGGCTCCCCACCGTGCGCGGTCTGGTGGTCGGCCGCTCCCTGCTGTACCCGGCGGACGGCGATGTGGCCGCCGCCGTGGACACCGCCGTAGGACTGCTGTGAGGGCCGCATGACCAGCAATGACCTGCATCTCCGCCAGGGCGCGACCGCGAGCGCCCAGTATGTGCTCGACATCGGTCCCGAGCGGGCCGGCTGGACGTACAGCGCCCTGCGCGTGGTCGAGCTGGAGCCGGGCGGGACACACACGTTCACCACCGGGGACAGCGAATGGATCGTGCTTCCGCTGAGCGGCGGTTGTACGGTGCACGTGGAGGACGAACAGTTCCAAGTCCTGGGCAGGAAAAGCGTGTTCGACGGAGTCTCCGACTTCGTGTACGCGCCCCGTGACGCCCGGGTCCAGATCGCCTCCGGCGCGGGAGGCCGCTTCGCCCTGGCAGGAGCGAAGTGCGAGCGACGACTCCCCGCCCGCTACGGCCCCGCGCCGGAGGTCCCCGTCGAAGACCGCGGCAGCGGCACCTGTGCCCGCCAGGTGCGCAACTTCGCCTCCGCGGACGCGTTCGACTGCGACCGGCTGATCGCCGTCGAGGTGATCACGCCGGGCGGCAACTGGTCCTCGTACCCGCCGCACAAGCACGACGAGCACCGGCCCGGCGAGGAAGCGCGGCTCGAGGAGATCTACTACTTCGAGATCGACGGGCCGAACGGGCTCGGCTACCAGCGCGTGTTCCCCTCCCGTGCGGGCGGTGCGGACGTCCTCGCGGAGGTCCGCACCGGCGACGCCGTCCTCGTCCCCGACGGATGGCACGGCCCGTCCATCGCCCAGCCCGGCCACGCCATGTACTACCTGAACGTCATGGCCGGGCCGGGCGAGACGCGGGAGTGGCGGATCTGCTTCCACCCTGATCACACGGAGGGTTACCGATGACGGCGCAGACCTCGACGGTGCGGCTCACGGTCGCGCAGGCGCTCGTCCGCTTCCTGTCCGCCCAGTACACCGAGCGGGACGGCACGCGGCAGCGGCTGATCGGCGCGACCTGGGGCATCTTCGGCCACGGCAACGTGGCCGGGCTCGGCCAGGCGCTCGTCGAGTACGCCGACGCCATGCCGTACCACCAGGGCCGCAACGAGCAGTCCATGGTGCACGCGGCGGTCGGCTACGCGCGCCAGTCCAACCGGCTGTCCACGCACGCCGTGACGACTTCCATCGGCCCCGGTGCGACCAACCTGGTCACCGGCGCCGCCCTCGCCACCGTCAACCACCTCCCGGTCCTGCTGCTGCCCGGCGACGTCTTCGCGACCCGCCCGGCGGACCCGGTGCTCCAGCAGCTGGAGGTGCCGTACGCGGGGGACGTGTCGGTCAACGACTGCCTGCGCCCGGTGTCGCGCTACTTCGACCGGGTCACCCGGCCGGAGGCCCTGATCCCGGCCGCCCTCCAGGCGATGCGCGTGCTCACCGACCCGGTGGAGACCGGCGCGGTCACGCTCGCGCTCCCCCAGGACGTGCAGGCCGAGGCGTACGACTGGCCCGAGGAGTTCTTCGCCGAGCGCGTGTGGACCGTACGGCGCCCCGCCGCCGACCCCGCCGAACTCGCCGAGGCGGTCCGCGCCGTGCGGGCCGCGCGGAGGCCGCTCGTCGTCGCGGGCGGCGGAGTCCACCACAGCCGCGCCGAGGAGGCCCTCGCCGAGTTCGCCGCGGCCACCCGGATACCGGTCGCGTCCACCCAGGCCGGCAAGGGCTCCCTGCGCCACGACCACCCGCAGGACGTCGGCGGCATCGGCCACACCGGCACCGCGACCGCCGACGAACTCGCCCGCACCGCCGACCTGGTGATCGGCGTGGGCACCCGGTACACCGACTTCACCACCGCCTCCGGCACCCTCTTCGAGAACCCGGACGTCCGCTTCCTCAACCTCAACATCGCGCCCTTCGACGGCCACAAGCTCACCGGGATCCCGCTGGTCGCGGATGCCCGCAGCGCACTGCGGGAGCTGACCGGGGCGCTGACCGCGGACGGCCACCGCGTCGCCGACGCGTACGTCGCCGAGTACACCGAGGACAAGGAGCGCTGGGAACAGCGCGTCGACGCCTGCTACGAGGCGGACGAACCGGACGCCCGGCCGACGCAGCCGCAGGTGCTGGGCGCGCTGGACGCGATCGCCGACGAGACGGACGTGATCATCAACGCGGCCGGCTCGCTCCCCGGTGACCTGCACAAGCTGTGGCGCACCCGGTCGCGTGACCAGTACCACCTGGAGTACGGCTACTCCTGCATGGGCTACGAGATCCCGGCCGCGATCGGTGTGAAGCTGGCGGCCCCGGACCGGCCGGTCTGGGCGCTGGTCGGCGACGGCACGTACCTGATGATGCCGACCGAGATCGTCACGGCGGTGCAGGAGGGGATCGCGATCAAGATCCTGCTCGTGCAGAACCACGGGTACGCGTCGATCGGCGGTCTGTCGGAGTCGGTCGGCGGCGAGCGGTTCGGCACCGCCTACCGCTTCGCGGCCGAGGACGGCACGTTCACCGGGGCGCCGCTGCCCGTCGACCTCGCCGCCAACGCGGCCAGCCTCGGCATGCGGGTGCTGCGCGCGAAGACCGTACGGGACCTGCGCGCGGCGCTCGCCGAGGCGCGGGCCGCCGACACTCCCACATGTGTCTACGTGGAGACCGAAACCGCAGACACAGTGTCGGGCGCGCCTCCGGCGCAGGCCTGGTGGGATGTTCCTGTGGCCGAGACCGCGACCCGAGCGTCCGCGGTCACGGCACGTGAGCTGTACGAACGGCACGTCTCTACCCGACGCCGCCATCTGTGAAGGAGCAACTCGGTCATGACGAAGATCGTCAACCACTGGATCGGCGGCAAGCCCGTCGAATCCGCCGCGGGCGCCTCGGGTACGTACGGGCCGGTCACGGACCCGGCGACCGGCGCGGTCACCACGAAGGTGGCGTTCGCGTCGGTGGAGGAGGTGGACGCCGCGGTAGCCGCCGCGAAGGACGCCTACGCCACCTGGGGCCAGTCCTCGCTGGCCCAGCGCACCGCGATCCTGTTCAAGTTCCGCGCGCTGCTGGACGCCAACCGCGACGCCATCGCGGAGCTGATCACCGCCGAGCACGGCAAGGTGCACTCCGACGCGCTCGGCGAGGTCGCCCGCGGCCTGGAGATCGTGGACCTGGCCTGCGGTATCAACGTGCAGCTGAAGGGCGAGCTGTCCACCCAGGTCGCGAGCCGGGTGGACGTGTCCTCGATCCGGCAGCCGCTCGGCGTGGTCGCGGGCATCACGCCGTTCAACTTCCCGGCGATGGTGCCGATGTGGATGTTCCCGATCGCCATCGCGTGCGGCAACACCTTCGTGCTCAAGCCGAGCGAGAAGGACCCGTCGGCGTCGATCAAGATCGCCGAGCTGCTGTCGGAGGCCGGTCTGCCGGACGGCGTGTTCAACGTCGTGCACGGTGACAAGGTGGCCGTCGACCGGCTCCTGGAGCACCCGGACGTCAAGGCCGTCTCCTTCGTCGGCTCGACCCCGATCGCCCGCTACATCCACGCCACCGCCTCCGCCAACGGCAAGCGCGTGCAGGCGCTCGGCGGCGCGAAGAACCACATGCTGGTCCTGCCGGACGCGGACCTGGACGCGGCGGCCGACGCCGTCGTCTCGGCCGCCTACGGCTCCGCGGGCGAGCGCTGTATGGCGATCTCGGCGGTCGTCGCGGTCGGCGCGATCGGCGACACGCTGGTGGCGAAGATCCGCGAGCGCGCCGAGAAGATCAAGATCGGTCCCGGCAACGACCCGGCCTCCGAGATGGGCCCGCTGATCACCAAGGTCCACCGCGACAAGGTGGCCTCGTACGTCGAGGGCGCCGCCGCCGAGGGCGCCGAGGTCGTCCTGGACGGCACCGGCTACACGGTGGAGGGCTTCGAGGACGGCCACTGGATCGGCATCTCGCTGCTGGACAAGGTGCCCACGTCGGCGAAGGCCTACCAGGACGAGATCTTCGGCCCGGTGCTGTGCGTGCTGCGCGTGGACACCTACGAGGAGGGTCTCGCCCTCATCAACGCCTCGCCGTTCGGCAACGGCACCGCGATCTTCACCCGGGACGGCGGCGCGGCCCGCCGCTTCCAGTTGGAGGTCGAGGCCGGCATGGTCGGCGTGAACGTGCCGATCCCGGTCCCCGTCGGCTACCACAGCTTCGGCGGCTGGAAGGACTCGCTCTTCGGCGACCACCACATCTACGGCAACGACGGCACGCACTTCTACACCCGCGGCAAGGTCGTCACCACGCGCTGGCCGGACCCGGCCGACGCCCCGGCGGGCGTGGACCTGGGCTTCCCGCGCAACCACTGACACCTGACGGTGCCCCGCCTCTTTCGAGGAGGAGGCGGGGCACCGGTGCGTTCAGCCCTGCTGTGCCTGCTGCTGCTTCACCAGCTCGGTGAGGTCGCCGACCTCGTCCGCGGGCGGCGCCTTGACCGCGGCCGTCCCGCCGAACTTCTCGAAGTCCGTGGTGACGGTCGCCGAGCCGAAGACCTGCTTCATGCGGACCGGCAGGTCCTTGCCGTTCACCCAGATGTCCATGGTCATCGAGCCGCCCGCGCCGGTGAGCGAGTTGAACAGGTTGTCCTGGTCGCCGTAGGCGTCCTTGAGCTTGCCCATCTGGGAGGCCTTGTACTCGGCCCGGTAGTGGGTCGTGCGCCGGCCGTCGACGGTCTGCTCGCCGAGGTCGTCGACGTTGCCGGCGTACTTCAGCGCCTTCATGGAGGCCACCGGGCTGCCGCCGCCGCTTCCGCCGGCCATCGCCTGGGAGCCCTTCTCCCCGAACACCGCCGAGCTGTCTATCTTCATCCACTCCTTGCCCTTGAGCGGGCCGGAGGGCTGCGGGTCGATGTCGTAGTAGTAGGCGCCGTCCACGAAGAGCATGCGCACCTTCGGGGACGAGGTCAGCTTCTGCATCTGGGCGGCCCGGGCGTCCATCTCGACGTCGAACGCGAAGCCGTCGCCCCAGGAGTAGGTGCCCTCCATGGTGACCGGGCCGTTGCCCGTGCCCATGTCGGTGCTCATCTTCACCTCGGCCGACCCGAGGTCCTGCGTCCGGTCCGTCGCCCGGGTCAGCGCGGCCATCGCCTTGCCGGCGCTGTCGACCGTCTTGGCGGCCGTCTTCGCCCCCTCGGTGCCGCACGCGGAGGCCGCCATCAGCGCCGCCGCCGTGCACGCCGCCCACGCGGCGCTCCTGCCCAGCTTCATGTGTCCCCACCCCTGGTAGCTGTGTTCCCGCTGTGACCGGTGAACTCTAACGGGCCACACCGACAGGTCCGGATCCCGGACGTCCTGACATTTTTTTGACGCCCTCCCTGCGGTTACCGTATGAGTCAAGGGAGCGGAACGCACTGCGCTGAATTGCTGTTCACGAGATGATCGCCCTTCTCGATCTACGGATTCCGTAGGTAAACACCCATTGACGTGTTGGTTTTCGTCGGGGTTCCATGCACCTCGATCCCAGCCGCCGGAGGCATCCCGCACCAGTCGATCGGAACCGCCGCATGACCGACACGCTCCGCCCTGTCGAGACCGCCCTCCCCCTCCCGGAGACGGCCGACAGCCCCCAGAAGCTCAAGCGTTCCATCGGGGTGGTCGGCGGCACCCTGCTCACGCTGTCCTGCGTGACCCCCGCTTCCACGCTCTTCGTGGTCGTCCCCGATCTGTTCGGCTCGCTCGGCACCGCCACCGCCCTGACGATCGCCATCGGCTCCCTCCTCTGTATCGCCGTGGCGTTCTGCTACTCGGAGCTGGGCACCCTCATCCCCAGCGCGGGCGGCGAGTACGCCATGGTGTCGACGCTGGCCGGGCGGCTCGCGGGCTGGCTGGTCTTCGTGCTGTCCCTGCTGGTGGTCATGATCGTGCCGCCGGTGATCGCCATGGGCACCGCCGACTACCTCGCCCCGATCGTCCACCTCGACCCGGCCCTGACCGGCGCCGGCGTGATGCTGCTGGCCACCCTCGCGGGCCTGCTCGACCTGCGCGCCAACGCCTGGATCACCGGCATCTTCCTGGTCCTGGAGGTCATCGCCGCCGGTGTCGTGGCCCTGCTGGGCTTCACCCACGGCCACCGCGGCCTCGGCAGCCTCACCTCGATGCAGGTGGCCGGCACCGGCGGCCACACCGACACCGTCACGGCCATGCTGGTCGTCTCCGGACTCGCCATCGCCCTCTTCGTCACCCAGGGCTTCTCGACCGCCGTCTACCTCTCCGAGGAACTGGAGCACCCGCGCCGCAACGTCGCCCGCACGGTGCTGGCCACCCTCGCCATCTCCACCGTGATCATCCTGGTCCCGGTCGCCGCCATCACCATGGGCGCCTCCGACCTCGAGGAGCTGACCGGCGGCGACATCAGCTCCATGGTCACCGCCTGGTCCAACTCCGCCGTCGGCACCTTCGTCAGCCTCTGCGTGGCTCTCGCGATCATCAACGCGGGCATCGTCATGGTCATCCAGAACTCCCGCGTCCTGTTCGCCTCCGCCCGCGACAAGGCCTGGCCCGAGCCGGTCAACGACGTCTTCGCCAAGCTCGGCCGGTTCGGCTCCCCCTGGGTCGCCACGCTCGCGGTCGGCGTGCCCGGCGCGCTGCTCTGCTTCGTCAACCTGGACACGCTGTACGGCGTCACGGGCGTCTCCGTGACCGCCATGTACCTGCTCGTCGCCGTCGCCGCTCTGCTCGCCCGCCGCGGCCACCACCGGCACACGCCCGCCTGGCGCATGCCGCTGTGGCCCACGATGCCGGTGCTGCTGATCGTGGTCCTGGCGTACGTCCTCAGCCGGCAGGAGGCGAGCTACCTGCTGTGGACCGGCGGCATCACCGCCGTCGCCACCCTCTACTGGGCCTTCTACCTGCGCCCGCGCCGCGACACCCGCTGGCTGGTGTCGATCCCGGAGGACGCCCGGGCCTGACGGTCACCCGGAGTCCCAGGTCACCACCGAACACGACCCGTCGCCCTTGCCGCCCGCACTGCGCTAGCGGCGAGGGCGACGTCGTTCCCGGCGTCGGTCAGGACCCACATCCCGTAGCAGCCGCGTTCTCGCCCCAGCGCCGCGAGCCGGCCGACCGGCGCCCGTCCGATGCCCCGGCGCCGGTACGGCTCGGCGACCTCGGCGACGGAGCGCGCCCGGCGAATCTCCATGGGGCTGCGTACCACGGCTGGTGTACGCGACGGGAGGGCCGTACGCCCAGGGGAGGGGCGGAGGTTCGGTCCGGCGGCTGATCGGTCGCCGGCGGCGGCCCGTACCGTTGAGGCATGGATCTTCGAAAGCCCGGTGTGCGCGGGCTGCTCCGGCGGCCGCGGCGCACGGTGGCCGCCGCGGCCGCCGTCCTCGTGCTCGCCGGCGCCGGTACGTGGACGGCCGTAGCCTTTGACGACACGCCCCCGGTGCACCGCACCGACCGGGTGATGAACATGGGCGACGGGGTGCGCGTCGACACCTCGTACTTCACCGCCGGCCCCTCCGGCCGCCGCCCCGCCGTCCTGCTGGCGCACGGCTTCGGCAGCAGCAAGGACGCCATGCGGCAGCAGGCCCAGGACCTCGCGCGGGACGGGTACGCGGTGCTGACCTGGTCGGCACGCGGCTTCGGCAGGTCCACCGGGAAGATCGGCATCAACGATCCCAAGAGCGAGGTCGCCGACGTCTCCCGGCTCATCGACTGGCTGGCGAAGCAGCCCCAGGTCCGGCTCGACAAGACCGGCGACCCGCGCGTGGGCATGGCCGGCGCCTCGTACGGCGGGGCGGTCTCCCTGCTCGCCGCCGGATACGACCACCGGGTCGACGCCATCGCCCCGTCGATCACCTACTGGAACCTCGCGGACGCCCTGTTCCCCGACGGCGTCTACAAGAAGCTGTGGGCCGGGGTCTTCTTCAACGAAGGCGGCGGCTGCGCCAGGTTCGAACCCGCGCTGTGCCGGATGTACGACCGGGTCGCCGAGTCGGGCAAGCCGGACGCCGCGGCGCGCGGACTCCTCGAGGAGCGCTCACCGTCCGCCGTGGCCGACCGCATCAAGGTGCCGACGCTGCTGACCCAGGGCCAGACCGACTCGCTGTTCACCCTCGCCCAGTCCGACGCGGCCCAGAAGGCGATCCGCGCCAACGGCGCCCCGGTGGACGTCGACTGGATCGCCGGCGGGCACGACGGCGGCGACCTGGAGACCAGCCGCGTCCAGGCCCGCGTGACGGCCTGGTTCGACCGCTACCTCAAGGGCGACAAGGGCGTCGGCACCGGCCCGGCCTTCCGGATCACCCGCACCGGGGGCATCGACTCCACCGACGGCGCCGCCCAGCTGCGGGGCGCGACCGCCGGTACCTACCCCGGGCTGGCGAGCGGCCGGCGGAAGGTCGCGCTCGACGGCGGCAAGCAGCGGTTCGAGAACCCGGCCGGAGCCAGCCCGCCCGGCGTCTCCGCCCTGCCCGGCCTGGGCGGCTCCGGCGGCCTCGCCCAGCTGTCCTCCCTCGGCCTCGGGGTGTCCCTCGACTTCCCCGGCCAGTACGCCGCCTTCACCTCCGCCCCGCTCCGCGGCGACCTGCAGATCACCGGATCGCCCACCGTGACCGTCCACGTCACCTCGACGAGCGACGACGCCGTGCTCTTCGGCAAGGTGTACGACGTCTCGCCCGACGGCACCCGGCAGGTGCTGCC
The DNA here is from genome assembly GCF_040610035.1 of Streptomyces sp. NPDC004542. Taxonomy (NCBI): domain Bacteria; kingdom Bacillati; phylum Actinomycetota; class Actinomycetes; order Kitasatosporales; family Streptomycetaceae; genus Streptomyces; species Streptomyces sp. NPDC004542. The sequence continues at coordinate 56,480 of NZ_JBEXLP010000012.1, read as the reverse complement.
CTCCCAGCTGGTCGCACCGTTCCGGGTCGAGGGCGCCAGGTCCGGCAAGGACGTCACCCTCACGCTCCCCGCGGTCGACCACCGGGTGCGCAAGGGCCACCGGCTGCGCCTGGTCCTCGCCTCCACCGACCTCGGCTACGCCTCCCCGACGGCCCCCGCCACGTACACCGTCTCCCTGAAGGGCGACCTGAGCGTGCCGACGGCCCCCGGCGTGACCACGGCCGCGGCGCCGCTGCCGGCCTGGGTGTGGTGGCTGCCCGTGGCGGGCGCGGCGGGCGCCCTGGCGCTGCTGGTCACCGGCCGCCGCCGCACGGCGACCCCCGGCCCGGACCCGGAGCTCGCCGAGGTCCCGCTGCGGATAACGGACCTGAGCAAGCGGTACGCGAAGTCCGCGGACCGGTACGCCGTGCGGGAGCTGTCCTTCCGGGTGGAGAAGGGCCAGGTCCTCGGCCTGCTCGGGCCGAACGGCGCGGGCAAGACGACGACCCTGCGCATGCTGATGGGCCTGATCCGGCCGGACGGCGGCGAGATCCGCGTCTTCGGGCACGCGATCCGCCCCGGCGCGCCGGTGCTGTCGAGGGTCGGCGCGTTCGTGGAGGGCGCGGGTTTCCTGCCGCACCTGTCCGGGCGGGAGAACCTCGAGCTGTACTGGCGGGCCACCGGCCGCCCGGCCGAGGACGCCCACCTGGAGGAGGCCCTCGAGATCGCGGGCCTGGGCGACGCGCTCGCCCGCGCGGTGCGCACCTACTCCCAGGGCATGCGCCAGCGCCTGGCCATCGCCCAGGCCATGCTCGGCCTGCCCGACCTGCTCATCCTCGACGAACCCACCAACGGCCTCGACCCGCCCCAGATCCGCGAGATGCGCGAGGTGATGATCCGGTACGCGGCGGCCGGCCGCACGGTGATCGTCTCCAGCCATCTGCTGGCCGAGGTTGAGCAGTCCTGCACGCACCTCGTGGTGATGGACCGGGGCCGGCTCGTCCAGGCCGGGCCGGTGGCGGAGATCGTCGGTTCCGGCGACACACTGCTGGTCGGCACCGCCGCGCCCGTGGACGAGCCGGTCGTGGAGAAGGTGGCCGCGCTGCCCCAGGTCGCCTCCGCCGTCGCCGCCGAGGGCGGGATCCTGGTCCGCCTCGACACCGGCGGGAGCGCCTCGCGCCTGGTCGCCGAACTGGTCCGGCTCGACGTCCCCGTGGAGTCCGTCGGCCCGCACCGCCGCCTGGAAGACGCCTTCCTCACCCTGATCGGAGGCACGGCATGAGCACGCTCGCCGAGCAGCAGGAGCCCGTCGCGCACACCGAGCCCGCCGAGCCCGCCTCCGGCTACCGGGCCGGCCGCACCCTGCCCCTGAGGGTGGAGCTGGTCCGCCAGCTCAAGCGGCGCCGCACGTTGGTCATGGGCGGCATCCTCGCCGCGCTGCCGTTCGTCCTGGTCGTCGCCTTCGCCGTCGGCGGTGACCCGGGAGGCCGCAACAACCAGGTCACGCTGATGGACACGGCCACCGCGTCCGGGGCCAACTTCGCCGCGGTGAACCTGTTCGTGTCGGCGGGTTTCCTGCTGGTGATCCCGGTCGCCCTGTTCTGCGGGGACACCGTGGCCTCGGAGGCGAGCTGGTCCTCACTGCGCTATCTCCTGGCCGCGCCCGTGCCCCGGGCCCGGCTGCTGTGGTCCAAGCTCGTCGTGGGGCTCGGGCTCAGCCTGGCCGCGATGCTGCTGCTGCCGCTCGTGGCGCTGGCCGTGGGCACGGCCGCCTACGGCTGGGGCCCGCTGCAGATCCCCACCGGCGGCGCGCTCGGCCCGGGCACGGCGGCCCAGCGGCTGCTGGTGGTCGTCGCGTACGTCTTCGTGTCCCAACTGGTCACCGCGGGGCTCGCGTTCTGGCTGTCGACGAGGACGGACGCCCCGCTGGGCGCGGTCGGCGGCGCGGTGGGCCTCACCATCGTGGGCAACGTCCTCGACGCCGTCACCGCCCTCGGGCACTGGCGCGACTTCCTGCCCGCGCACTGGCAGTTCGCCTGGGCCGACGCCGTCCAGCCGGATCCCGAGTGGTCCGGCATGATCCAGGGCACGGCGGTCTCGGTCACGTACGCCCTGCTGCTGTTCGCCCTGGCCTTCCGGGGATTCGCCCGCAAGGACGTGGTGTCCTAGCCGGGCCACCGTGGTCGTCGAACCACGACCGGAGGGTCACCCGCGGGACGTCGTCCCGCGGGTCTGCGCCACGCTGCGGACCGGTGACCGGGCCGGCGGATCCCGCATGCCCTGACCATGGGTCATCCCGCCCTGGAGCACGAAAGAGGCACATAGCTCGTTTAATTCCGCTCGGTCGGGTGTGTCCGGAATGAGGGGCTAAGGGGGGTGCGTGTTATCTTCTGTGACGAGTCGGACACGGTCCGTAAGGAAGGCCGTGTGCGTGAAGAAATCGGAGACACGATGCACAAGCTCAAGAAGGCCGCCGCGGTTGCGGTGATGGTCGGCGGTATCGGCCTCGCCGGCGGCGGAGTGGCCAGCGCCGGCGCCGGCCACGGTGTCGACCCGCTCCCGGTCGACATCGCCGTCAACAACCTGCAGCCCGTGCACTGCGACCAGTCGTTCAACGGTGGCGGGGCCTTCGCTCCCGCCGTGGGTGCGGTCACCGGTGACAACAGCGAGAACATCGGCAACTTCTGCCCGGTGATCGGCACCGTCGGTCGCTGATCCGAGCGCGTCGGGAGAGGTGGGTCAGGCACCTGAGGTGCGGCACCCGCCTTTCGCCCCTCCCCGTCGCCCGCCCGGACGAGGTGGGTCGGCAGATCAGCGAGTGGGAACAGGAAGTGCCTTCGACGGGCGGGAGCAAGGACATCCACGGTCCTTGCTCCCCCTGCCCGTCGGAGGCACTCCGCTTTTTCCGGGGCCGGGCCACCCGGATCCGTTGGGCCGAATGGAGGTGCCCGGTCATTCCGGCCATCACGTGTGGTTGTCGTAAAAGGAGCATTACTCACTAAGCATCACTCAATTGGTTGTGTCGGAAATGAAGCGTTAAGAGCGACACGTGTTATCGTCAGTGACGAGTTGGACACGGTCCGTAAGGAGGGTCGTGTGCGTGAAGAAATCGGAGACACGATGCACAAGCTCAAGAAGGCCGCGGCGGTTGCGGTGATGGTCGGCGGCCTCGGCCTCGTCGGTGGCGGAGTGGCCAGCGCCGGTACCGGCCACCACGGTGTCGACCCGGACCCGGGCGGCCTCTTCATCAACAACCTGCAGGCCGTGGAGTGCCACCAGTCGTTCGAGGGCGGCCTCGCCTTCGCCCCCATCACGGGTGCGGTCACCGGTGACAACAGCGAGAACATCGGCAACTTCTGCCCGGTGATCGGGTCCGTCGGTCGCTGACCCGAGCGCGTCGGGAGCGGCGGGTCACGCACCTGAGGTGCGGCGCCTGCTCTTCGCCTCTCGTCTGCCGGACGCCCCGACGAGGTGAGTCGGAAGGCCGGTGAGTGGGAACAGGGAATGCCTTCGGCGGGCGGGAGCAAGGACATCCACGGTCCTTGCTCCCGCTGCTTGTCGGAGGCATTCCGCTTTCCGGGTCCCGGCCGGACCGCCGGGCCGAGGTGGCCAGCCTTTCGGGTCGCCTGATGTGGTTGTCGTAAAAGGAACATAAATTTCTCGGGTGTCACTCAATTGGTTGTGTCGGAAATGAAGCGTTAAGGAGAGCGCATGTTATTGTCTGTGACGAGTCGGACACGGTCCGTAAGGAGGGTCGTGTGCGTGAAGAAATCGGAGACACGATGCACAAGCTCAAGAAGGCCGCGGCCGTTGCGGTGATGGTCGGCGGTATCGGCCTCGTCGGCGGTGGTGTGGCCAGCGCCAACGTGGGCCACGGTGCCGACCCGTTCCCGGTCGACGTCGCCGTCAACAACCTGCAGGCCGTGGACTGCGACCAGAGCTTCCAGGGGGGCGCCGCCTTCGCTCCCGCCGTCGTCGGCGACACCGGCGGCGGCAACAACGGCGAGAACATCGGCAACTTCTGCCCGGTCATCGGGTCCGTCCGCCGCTGATCCCGAGGCGCCAGTACAGCGGTGCCTCGGGCAGCGGCACGAGACCCCGCTCCCTCGGCCCTCGCCGCACCGGGCGCCCGTGCCGAACGGTCGGCCCGGGGCCGCGGGAAAGAGGTCGACACCAGCGGAACAGGGGACGTCGAGGCGTTGAGAGGCTCGGCGGCCCCTTTCTGTTCCGGCATGGCCCGACCATGCGTCGCGGCCACCAGTCAGAATTTCGGAGATACACATGCGCAGGTTCAAGAAGGTCATGCTGATGACCAGTGTCGTCAGCGGAATTGGCCTGACGGCTGCCGGGGCCGCCCAGGCTGAGGACTGCGGCGGCAAGCCGCCCCACCCCCCGGCGGGCAACGTGCAGTCCGTGGACTGCGACCAGGAGTTCCGGGCCGGCTTGATCACGGTCAACGTGCCTGTCACCGTCCTGGGTGACAGCGTCACCAACATCGGCAACTTCTGCCCGGTGATCGCACCGGGTCGCTGACCGGCCGGGCTCCCGTGCCCCGTCCGCGAGGCCCGGGAACAACTCAATAACATCATCAGCGGCCATCTCCCGATGGTCGCTGATTTTTTCTGCCGTCATGCCGATCTCCCGGATATCGTCCGATCAGTGCACTTCACATCAGCTTTTATCAAGGGGCCGCATGGGTGAAATGCCGCGGCTGGTCCCCTGAAAGAGTGTCGCCTGCTTGATGCGAGAATTCCCATTGATGCACCATCTATTCACCTTCTGCTGAAGAGATGTGAGTTCGGATCGCGCCTCGGAGGAGATGTGCGTGGATACAATCGTCCTACCGCGTTGTCCGGAAACGGGAAAAGCTTCGTTTCGCACTGAATCCGAGGCCAGGAACTGGCTCGTCAAGCAGCCACTGCTGGAGAAGATCCCGGACCGTATCTACCGGTGCTTCGAGTGTCGGTACTGGCACTTCACCGGGTCCCATCACTGGACCAGTCAGCAGATCAAGCGGCAGCGGAACCACGGCAGGCGCGAGGCCCCTTCCCGGCGCAACGGCAGGAAGGGGGGGAGGAACTGACGAGCCGCGACACCACGCGAGCCGGGCCGGCCTTTCCTACTTTTTTCGACCAGGAAGACGACGACATTGCGACAGAACCTGAGCAAGGGCATGGTCATGGCCGCCGCGGCGACCGGCATCCTGTCCCTGTGTGGTATCCCCGCTTTCGCGGACGCACATTCCGACGCCACCCAGGAGGGAGCAGTCGGTGCTCTGTTGGGCGTGGTCGACGCCTCGCCCGACGGCGGCGCCGCTCACCCCCGGACGGACACCCGTCCTTCCAGCGGCGCGACCGCTCAGCGCCGGGCCACAGCGCATGCCGACGCCGACGGATACGGCGACGACAGCGTGGGCACCGGTACGGGTGGCGGCAAGTCCGGCACCGGTGGCAAGCCGAGTACGGGTGGCGGCAAGTCCGGCACCGGTGGCGGCAAGTCCACCAGTGGCGACTCCAGCACGAGCGGCAGCCGGGACGCCGGCCACGGCCTCCCGGTCGGTGACGCCCCTGACGGCTACGGCGGCATCGGCGGCGGCATCCCCGGCGTGGGTGACCGCGGCGGCATCCCCGGCGTGGGTGACGGCAGCGGCATCCCCGGCGTGGGTGACGGCGGCGGCATCCCCGGCGTGGGTGACGGCGGCGGCCTCGGCATTCCCGGCTTCGACGACCCCGACGGCTACGGCTACGGACCCGGCAGCGGCACGGAGGTCGTCGGCGGCGGTGACCAGAGCGGCTACGGCGACGACTCACCCACGCCGCCCGCGACCCCTCCGGCCACCACCCCGCCGGTGAAGTCGCAGCCTCCGTCGGCGCCCCCGGTCACCCCGGCCACGCCGCCGGCGGCCCACGTCCCCTCCCTCGCGCACACCGGTGTCGGGGAGTCGACGTTCACCGCCGCGGGGGTCGCCGCGCTGCTGATGTCGGGCGGTGCCCTCCTGTACCACCGAGGCCGGGTCGTGTCCCGCCGAGGCCGGGCGGCGTCCCGCCCGTAGCGGTCCGGCCCGGGTGCCGGACCGCGTCCGGCACCCGGACCCACCGCGGTCCGTCAGCCGTGTGCCCGCAGCGCCTCCGCGCGCGCCCGGCTCGTCGCCGTGGGGATCGTGCCGACCGGCGGTGTGACCCGCAGCCGGTGGCACACCCCTCGGACGAGCGTCGTCGCAGTGAAGGTCGCCCCCTGCACGAACCGCATGGCGGGGCCGAACGCGGAGGCGGTCAACAGGCCCGCCAGGAACAGCCCGTGGTGCGAGGATTCGAACTGCCGCCCGACCGCGGGGGAGCCGTCGGCCGCCATCAGCAGGCTTCCGCGCAGCTCGCCCGAGAGCAGGTCGAGCCGGTCCAGGGTCGCCCGGAACCCCGTGGCCGCGATCACGTGTTCGGTCTCCAGTGAGTGCCGCTCCCCGTGCCGGCTCACCGTCTCCAGCTGTACACCGTTCGGCACCACCCGCGCCGCCGTGACCTCGCGGCCGAGCACCACCTCCACCGCCCGCTCCACCCGGTCCCGTACCCACCAGGCACCCGCCGGTCCCAGCGCGGTGGCCGAGACGCGCGCCCGGGTCTGCTCGGGGAGCCGGTGGAAGAGATTCGGACGCTCGGCGTAGAACCAGTTGCGCCAGCCGCAGCCGAGGCCGCTGTGCGGCGCGCGGGCCGACTGCCACCACGGGCGCTGCAACGCCGGTGGCACGCCGTTCCAGCACAGCCGGTCGGCCCGGGCCATCACCCTTACCCGTGTGCCCTGTTCGGCGAGGAGCGCCGCGGTCTCCAGGGCCGCCTGGCCGCCGCCGATCACCGTCACGTCCTTGTCCCGGAAACGTCCCAGGTCGCCGTGGTGACTGCTGTGCGAGATATAGGCGGGGTGCAGGCCGCGCAGCGGGGACGGCACCTCCACGAACGGCATGACACCGACCGCCAGCGCCACCGTTCTGGCGTGCAGCACCTCCCCGTCCTCCGTGACCGCCTCGAAGCCGGCCGGATGGGCCGTCACCCGGCTCACCATGCGCTCGTCCACCGGGGGGACGGCATGGTGCGCGAACCACAGGCCGTAGGCGGCGAACTCCTCCACGGGGATCGGCTCCGCGTGACGCGCGGCCAGTCCCCGGGTGGCGCAGTAGGCGTCCAGACGCCACCGTCCCTGGGGATCGGCGAGGTTGGAGGCCCACGGCTCCGACTTCAGGAACATGCCGCGGGGCATGTGGTCCCGCCAGGAGGCCATGGGCCGCCCGAGGACACGCAGATTCAGCCCCGCGGCCGCGGCATGGGACGCGATGGACAGGCCGTACGGGCCGGCACCCACCACCAGCAGGTCGTACATCAGCAGCTACTCGCTTTCTCGTCGTCGATCAGGGGCGGCGTGGCCGCTTGGCGGACCACGCGCGTCGGTAGGGGGGCCGCCGTGGCCGGACTCAGCCGCTCGCGCAGCCGGTGGGACACATGGCGGCACCACAGGGCCCACATCGCCCGGCCGGGAGCCGGGTCGTCCGAGGCGTGCCAGGCCAGTTCGCGGCCGTGGGGCGCCGGTCGCAGCGCGGCGAACGGCGCGTAGTTCTCCACCACGAACACCCGTCCGGGCCGCGGCGCGCCCTCCGGCACCGGGCGGTCCGTCAGGTCGAGGTGCAGGGCGCGCACGACGTCCGTTCCTGCGGCATCGGTGAACAACCGGAACTGGGCGCCGGGACGCGGGTTGAAGTCGAGCAGGTGATAGCGGCCCGTCGTGCCGCAGCGGCGGAAGTCGAGGTCGAGGACGCCGCGGTAGCCCAGCTCACCGACGAGCCGCTCGGCCAGCGCCCGGACCTGCGGGTTGTCCGTCCAGTGGCCGACCGCGGTCAGGCCCGCCCCGCGCGGCCAGGACAGCAGCTTGCGGCCGGCCCCGCCCGCCCGCACGGTGCACGAGCGGTCGGCGTAGCCGTGGAAGAACCAGTCGCGCTCCGGGCCCGGCGGCAGATACGCCTGGAGGAGCAGCGGGCTGCCGGCCTCCTCGGTGCGCAGGTGCAGCTCCGCCGCCTGCCGCGCCGAGTCGACCAGCACCGTGCTGCGCAGCCCGCTGCCGGCCGGCAGCAGCCAGGGCCGGCTCCACTTCGCCACCACCGGCAGCCCCAGCCGGCGGACGGCGTCGGCGGCCCGGGCCGGACTGTCCGGGACCACCGTCACCGGGTGCGGGATGCCGATGGACGCGCACACCGAGGCCAGCTCGGCCTTGTCGGCGACGCGTTCGGGCAGGGCGCCGGGTCCGGCGGGCAGCAGATAGCAGGAGGCGAGTTCCGCACGCCTGGTGCTCACGGCGATCGCGCTCGCGTCGTCCATCGGGACCAGGAGAGCGGGACGCCCGATCCGGCCGGCCACCCGGTGCAGCGCGGCGGTGATCTCGTCCGGTGAGGCCCCGGGCGGTGGCGGCGGGTGCAACTGCCGCACGAAACGTGATCTCCGTACGGGACTTCCGTCCGAGTCGGCGACGACATGCACCTCCACTCCCGCCCTGCCCAGCGAGCGCACGGCTCCGAGCGTTCCGTGGTGGAAGGGGTTCCGGTCGATCCGCAGTACGACGGCGGGGACGCGGGTGTCGAGCAGTGACACTGATGTCCTTTCCTCGGGGGGCGGCTCACCCGGATGGGCGACCGGTGTACTCAAAAGGTGGAGGAGTGGTGGCGCACCGTCATTTCATGTGACTGACTTCGTGTGACAGAGCGTCAGTACATGCTCGGAGCGGACGAAAGCGGAGAAGGGAGCAGGCATGGCCCGACAGCAGTCCCGTGCCCGTGCCGGACGGCCGGCGGTCATCGCGGCGCTGATCGCCGTCTCGGCCGCGCTGACGGCCGGACCCGGCTTCGCGGTGGGAACGGCGCGCGGGGCCGGCGCGACCTCGCCGGGCCCGTCCGCGGTGCCGGCACCGGCGCAGGCGGCCGCGGTCGCTCCCGGCCCGTCCGGCCCGCCCCGCTCGCTGCCCTCGACGCCCGCCGCGTCCGCGCCGACGGCTGCGGCACCCCGGGCGGAAAGGCCGGCCTTCGGTGCCTTCCTCGGCTCCGGAGCCGCCGGCGTGGCCCGGGTGGAGCGTTTCAGCCGCTGGCTGGGCGGCGCCGACGTGCGCGTCGGCCACACCTATCTGCCCGGTGACGCCTGGCGCAACATCGAGGGCGCCCCCGACGTCCTCGACCCGTGGGCGCGCTGGCGCCGGGAGCGGGACAACCGGATGCTCGTCCTCAACGTGCCCCTGCAGGAGCGCAACGAGGAGCCCGTCTCCGACGCCCAGGTCAGGCTGCTGCTGCGGCAGGGCGCGTCGGGCCAGTTCGACCAGCACTTCCGTGCCCTCGCAGCCCGGCTGGTCGCCCTGGGCGTGCCGGACACGATCCTGGTGCTCGGCTGGGAGATGAACGGCACGACGTACGCGCACCGCTGCGGGCCGGATCCGCAGGCCTGGAAGCAGTACTGGAACCGGATCGTCACCACGATGCGTTCGGTGCCGGGCCAGAGATTCCGGTTCGACTTCACCCCGAGCCGTGGCCTGGACGCCGTCCCGTGGACGTGGTGCTACCCGGGAGACGACACCGTCGACATCATCGGCATGGACGCCTACGACCAGCCGAAGGGTCTTTCGTTCGCCGAGCAGGTGACAGAGCCCTACGGACTCCAGGCGCACGTGGACTTCGCGAAATCCCACAACAAGCCCATCTCCTATCCCGAATGGGGGCTGTTCCGAAACGGTGACGACGCCGACTTCATGCGCGGCATGCTCACCTGGTTCGACACGCACAAGCCGCTGTACAACACGGTGACCGACTACTGTCCGCACGGTGTCTGGGAGTGCGCGGCCAACCCCGTGTCGGCTCGCATCTACCGGTACGCCTACTTCGGCCGCACCGCTGTGACGGCTTCGTCCGCCGCACCGATCCGGCCCACCACGACCGGGGTGCTGTTGCCCACCGCCGGCTGCCCGCCGCTGGACCTCGACTACTGGATCGAGTACTGGCTCGGCGGGGGGCCGTGCCTCGCACGGCGGACGCCCGCGTGACGGTCCCGGTCGGGTACGCCGCCGTCACGGCTGTCCGTGCGCGTCGGCGGCGACGGCCGGACCGGGCACCGGAGCGGAGCGGACGGTCCCGTCGTCCCCGGACCGTGCCCGCCTGGGCCGTACGAGCAGCGCCAGGCCACCGAGCAGACCGCCCGCGCTCGCGCCGACCAGGGTGGTCACCCGCGGCGACGCGGACGACGGCTCGATCGGCCGCACCGCCTTGGAGAACTGGACCAGTTCGACGTGGGTGCTGCGTTTGGTGGCGTTCGCGCGATCGGTCAGTGCCCGGGCGACCGCGTTCGCCATGCGGGCGGCGGCGAGGGGGCGCCGCGAGGTGGCCGAGACGGCGACCATCGGCGCGTCCGGGGAGGTCGCCGTGCGCACACTGCGCTCCAGCGTCCGCACCGGCACGCCCGCCGGCTTCTGCGCACCCCCGAGCACCGCGAGCTGCTTGGCGGCCCGGCCGTACGCCTGTGCGAAGCCGAGCGCGGAGGCCGGGTCGGACCGCGAGGTCGGCACGGCGACCACGTAGCTGGTGGCCGTGTACACCGGGTCCTTCAGCACACCGAAGGCACCGCCGGCCAGCCCGCCGCCGAGCGTGCCGGCCGCGACCAGCGCCCAGGGCAGCAGGGCCGCGGTACGGGACGCCGGCAGCAGGGTCGTGACACGGGTCCGGAAGCCGGACGTCCGGGACGGCGGGGTGGGGTTGTCGGTCATGACGAACTGGCTCCCTGGTAGGGGACGGAGAACGAAGAACGGGACATCGCCGCCGCGTACACGTCCATGAGCCGGGCGGCACTGCGGGAGATGCTGTAGCGCTGGACGGCGTCCGGGGCCGTTCGCGGACGCGGACCGGCCGCCCGGACCTCGGTGATGGCCCGGGCGTACGCCTCGGGGCCGCCGCGCACCCGCCGGGCACCGGCGGCCGCCTGCGGGGGCAGGTCCTCCACCGCCGGGCAGGAGGCGTAGAGCACGGGCAGGCCGGCCGCCAGCGCCTCCACCACGGCCAGCCCGAAGGACTCCTCGGGGGACGGTGAGACGAGCAGGTCCATCGCGGCGGTCAGCGCGGGCAGGTCGGGGCCGGGCGAGCCGTCGGGAACATTGGGGCGTTCGCCGGTGAACAGGACGCGTTCGGCCACGCCGGCCTCGTGGGCCGTGCGGCGCAGGACGCTCGACTCCGGGCCGGCGCCGACCAGCAGCAGCCAGTGGTCGTCGGGCAGCCGGGCGATCGCCCGGACGAGGACGTCGAAGCGCTTGCCCGCGGTGAGCCGGCCGATCCCGCCGACGACGTAGGCCTCCTCGGGCAGGCCGAGGCGCCGGCGGGTGTGCCCGCGCCGCGCCGGGTCGAAGCGGAACCGGGCCAGGTCCACGCCGTTGGGCACGACCTCGATCCGCGGGGCGGGCACGCCCCAGCGTCGCAGGCGGTCCGCGACCGTGCCGGAGACGGCGACCGTGGCGTGGCCGAGGCGCTCGCTGGCCAGGTACAGCGCGCGGACGCCCGCGGTCAGCGGCCTGCCCTCGATCTGGGAGTCGCCGAGGGAGTGCTCGGTGGCGACCACGGCCCTGACCCCCGCGAGCCGGGCGGCGAGCCGGCCGTAGACACAGGCGCGGTACAGGTGGGTGTGGACGAGGTCGTAGCGGCCCGCCCGGATCAGGCGTACCAGGCGGGGGAGCGCGGACAGGTCGCGGTTGCCGTCCATGCCGAGGTGGTGGACGTGGACGCCGTCGCGGACCAGCCCCTCGGCGACGGCACCGGGGTTGGTCAGGGCGACCACGTCGCAGTCCACCGGGAGGTGGCGCAGCAGCAGGCGCAGCTGCTCCTCGGCGCCGCCGACACCGAGACCGGTGATGATGTGCAGGACCCTCATGTCACACACCCGCCACGGGACGCCGGCGCAGCCGGTGCAGCCGGTACTTCAGGTGGAGCCGCCAGGCCGTGTCGTTCTGGCCGATGTGCAGCCGGGGAAGGGCGTGCGGGCCGGTCAGGGGGCCCGGGTCGATGGCGCAGGCGTAGGTGTATCCGGCTTCCCGCACGGCGTCGACGGCGCGCCGGTCGACCGTGCCGTAGGGGTAGCAGAAGCCGTCGACCGGAGTGCCGGTCAGCTCCGTCAGCAGGGCCCGGCTGTCGACGGCCTCGGCCCTGAGGACGTCGGCGTCGACCTGGGTGAGGTCCCGGTGCATCAGCCCGTGCGAGCCGATCTCGACGCCCTCGGCGGCCGCGCGCCGGACACCGTCGGCGGTCAGCAGCGGCTTGCGCGGGCCGAGCGGGTCCCAGGAGTTGACGCCGCCCAGGCGTCCGGCCAGGACGAAGAGGGTGGCGCCGCAGTTCCGGCGGCGCAGCGCCGGGAGGGCGTGCTCGAGGAAGTCGGCGTACCCGTCGTCGAAGGTGAGGCCGACCAGCCTCCGGCCCTGTCCCCGGTCGCGGGCGGCGAAGAACTCGCGCAGGGACACCCCGCGCAGCCCGCGCCGGTGCAGCCAGGCCAACTGCTGGTCCAGCCGCTGAGGGGAGACCGTGATGCGGTACGGGTCGTCGGAGCAGTCCCCCACCGAGTGGTACATCGCCACCCAGGGGACCGGACGGGAGCGCGCCGTGAGGACTGCGCCGGTGACGGATTCAACGGGAGCGGCCATGTGTGAGCCTCCGTGAGACGGTACGTACGGAATGGAGTGCGGCCGCGCAGCCCTCGGCGCCCAGGGCCCGGCTGAGCGGCAGGAACACCGCGGTCACGGTCACGCCGCCGACCAGCAGGCCCACCACCGGTGACCGGGCTTCGCTTCCGGCCAGCGCCCCCGCCACCGTCGCGACCACCGCGGCCCGCAGCGGCCGCGACAACTCGGCCAGCACCCGCCGGACCCGGACCGGGACCCCGCGCGGGGCACGGTCCCCGGGCTCACCCGCGAGACCGGCGAGCAGGGCCGCGGCCGTCACGGTGATGCCGACCGCGTTGGCGGCGGCGATCCCGGGCACGCCCCAGGGGCCGACGGCCACCGACCCGATCCAGGAGGTGGCGACGATGCCCGCGATCATGGCGCCGACCGGGTACCAGGTGGGCCGCCCCGTCGAGAAGTAGGAGCGGATCAGCACGCCGACCAGCGTCTGGCCGAGCAGACCGAGGGCGTACACGCGCAGGACACCCGCCGTCGCCGCCGTGTCCTGAGCCGTGAACGCGCCGCGCTGGAAGAGGAGTTCGGTGATCTGCGGGGCGCAGGCGACCACCGTCGACGCGCCGAGGAGCAGCAGCCAGCAGGCCAGGGCCAGATCCCGCTCCACCCGGGCGCGGGCCCGCTGGGTGTCGCCGTCCGCGAGCGCCCGTGCCACCACCGGGAAGGTGACGGTGCACAGCATCAGGGACAGCGTCATGGGGATCTGGGCGACCTTCTGCGCGTAGTTGAGGTGCGAGATGGCGCCGGCCGGGAGGGCGGAGGCGAGGAAGCGTTCGATCAGCACCTGGGACTGGCGGCACAGGGCGAAGAGCAGCACGGTGGCGAGCACGGACAGGCGCATCGGACGCGCCTCGGCCGCGGCGTCCCCGGGGGAGGCGGCCGAACGGCTCCTCAACTGGTCCCAGAGCGAGGGCACCTGGACCGCCACCATCAGGCAGCCGCCGACCGCGACCCCCGCTGCCGCCGCCTCCACGCCCCAGCCGCCGCCGAGCAGGCACATCGCGCCGATGATGCCGGTGTTGTAGGCGACGTAGATGGTGGCCGGAGCCAGGAAGCGGCGGTGCGCCCGCAGGGCGGCGCTGCAGTAACCGGCGAGCCCGAAACTCAGCACGCAGGTCGCCGTCAGCCGGGTGCAGTCGACCGCGAGACGCGGGTCGGGCAGGCCGGGGGCCAGCGCCGCGACCAGATAGGGGGCGCCGCCGGCGATCAGCGCGGACACGGCGGCGAAACCGAGGCACAGGCGGGGCAGCGTGGACACGACGAGGGAGCGCACCGGGTCACCGGCGGCGCCCCGGGCCCGCCGGGCCAGGGCCATGCTGAACGCCGGGATCAGTACGAAGGCCAGACCGTCCTCGATGAGCAGCGTGGAGGCGAACTCCGGCACGGTCCAGGCGACCAGGAAGGCGTCCGTCTCGCTGCCCGCCCCGAACAGCCGGGCCAGCGCCTGGTCGCGCACCAGCCCGAGCAGCGCCCCGGCGACCGACAGCGACGCCGTGATGAGGGTGGCCTTGGCGAGGAACCCCCGGGAGTCCTGGCCGGCGCCGGTCTCGGCCGGCGTCGCCTGCGGGGCCACCCGGGTGGTCCCGGAAGCGGGAGCCCAGGGAGTCCGCGTACCCCGGGGCGGTGTCACCGTCATCGCGTCAAGGCCTCCTCGATGTTCCGGGGCGCCGGAACCGACGGTGCGGACGCCCGCTCGCCGTGCCCGGTCAGCGCCCACCAGGCCGTCAGCCCGAAGCACACCGCGGCCAGCACGGTGGAGGGACCGCCGATGTCGGCGTACAGGAAGTCGGTCAGCTGGCGCAGGAGCAGTCCGCAGGCGACGAGCCCGCAGTCGTAGCCGGGTGCCGCGGCCGCCCGGGTCCGCACCAGGTTCCGCAGCCCGCACACCAGCAGCGCCAGCCAGCTCCCGGCGAGTGCCACCAGACCGGTCAGGCCCTGCTCGCTCAGCACCAGCAGATACATGTCGTGCGGCGACAGCAGCGGCTGCCGGCGGAACACCGATCCCGCCCCCTCCGTGTCGCTGCCCGCCGACAGCGCGGGCGAGGCGTAGCCGTCCCGGTGCTCGGGGAAGGCCTTCAGGCCGACGCCGGTCACCGGGTGGTCGAGCCACATCCCGGTCGCGGCCGACCACAGGGCGTACCGGTCGCGCACGGACTGGTCGGGGGCGTCGGCGACCCGCGTGATGCTGTCGACCCGTTCCTGGAGCATCGCCGTGCCGACGCCGAGGCCGCCCACCAGGACGACGCCCGCGGCGGCCACGGCCGCGGCCGTCTTCAGCGCGCGCCGCAGCCCGGCCAGCACCAGCTGCAGCGCACAGGTCACGGCCGTGGCGATCCACGCGCCCCGGCTGAAGGACAGGGCGAGCGGCGCCAGCAGGGCCAGCGCGCAACAGGCGGCGACCGACCGCTGCCGCCGGGACGGCCCGCCGAGCGCGAGACCGACCGCGCACACCAGGCCGACGGAGACCGCCGACGCCATGCCCATCACGTCCTGCGGGCCGAAGGTGCCGACGGCCCGGATGTCCGCGCCCTGGTAGGAGGCCCCGGTGCGGGTCACGTACTGGTGCACTCCGACGGCCCCCTGCCACAGCGCGAACCCCACCAGTGACCAGGTCAGCAGCCGGAAGTCGCCCCGGCCGCGGATCAGCAGCAGGACCGCGGCCGGGACGAGCACGAAGAGCTGGAGGTAGCGGCCCATGCCGGTGGCGCCGGCCCACGGCGAGGCCGCCCCCACGGCGGCCACGGCGAGCCCGGCGACCGGCAGCCCCAGCACCACGGCGGCCGTCCGGGACAGGGGGCGCCGCCGGTCCCGTACGAGGTGGACCGCGCAGAACAGCACCAGCAGGGCGGACACCGCGTCGGCGGGACCCGCGCCGCCCTCGCCGCCGGGGGTGACGGGCACCGCCAGCACGACGAGCACGGCGACCGCGGCCAGGACCGGTGGCAGGGCGGTACCCCGGCGCGCGAGCGGCGTCAGCGCGAGGCTCACGGCTCTCAGCTCCCCGTCGGACGTACGACCGTGGCCGCGGTGCGCAGCAGGATGCAGACGTCCTGCCACAGTGACCAGTCGTCGATGTAGGCGTTGTCGAACCGGCACCGGTCCTCGATCGAGGTGTCGCCGCGCAGCCCGTGGATCTGGGCGAGCCCGGTGATGCCGGTGCGCATCCGGTGACGTTCCGCGTAACCGGGGTGGGTCTGGCTGAACTGCGTGACGAAGTAGGGCCGTTCGGGGCGCGGGCCGACCAGGCTCATGTCTCCCCGGAGCACGTTCCACAACTGGAGCAGCTCGTCGAGCGAGGTGCGCCGCAGCATGCGGCAGAATCCGCGCATCTCGTTCTCGTCCGCCACGCTCCACCGGGTCGCCGACTCGTGGGCGTCGGCCGGGCGGTGCGTGCGGAACTTCAGCAGCGTGAACGGCTTTCCGCCCATGCCCACGCGCTCCTGCCGGAACACCACGCCCGGCCCGTCGGCGATCCGCAGCGCCAGCGCGCACGCCAGCAGCAGGGGGCAGGCCAGCAGCAGCAGGATCCCCGACACCAGGATGTCGAGCGCCCGCTTGCCCACGCTGCCGCGGCGCGTCGCGGACAGTTCCAGACGGCGGCAGGAGAACCCGGCCAGCCGTTCCCCCGTGGCGAACGACGGAGAGCCCGCGTCGACCTCCCACACCTCGCAGCCCGCCTCGGCCAGCTTGCGCAGCAGCGCTCCCTGCCGGGTCCGTACCCAGGGATGGACGGCCAGCACCGCCCCCACCCCGTTCTGGATGACCGCCCGTTCGACCTCCTCGCCGGTCGTCAGCACCGGCAGGCCCTCGGTGTCGTCCGGGTGCTCCGCCACGATGCCCACCGGCCGCACCCCGCACGCCGGATGCCGCAGCACGGCGGCGGCCACGTGCCGCGCGCTCTCGGCCGGGCCGACGACGAGCGCGGCGCACGGACGGCGCAGCAGCGCGGCACGCCACTTCGCGTACGCGGCGGCGCGCAGCGCGCAACTCGCCGCCGCGTGTGCGGCGAAGCCCGCCAGCAGGGCGCCGGCGGACAGCGCCCGGCCCGGCAGGTACGCCGCCACCACGGCCGCGAGCCCGAGCCAGGTCACCGCGATCCGGCAGCACAGGGACGGGAGTTCGCGCAGCACCTCGGGCACCGGGGCGTGTGTGCGGGGCGGGGCCAGCAGCAGCGACCCGGTGAGCAGCAGGGTGATGGGGAGGGGGAGCGGCTGGGTCCCGGTCAGTGTCAGGGCGCCCAGCAGGGCCGCCGTGCCGTCCAGGACGAGCAGCGGCACCGGCGGGCCCGGCCGCGGGGGCGGCCGGTGGGCGGGCGAGCGCACCCCGGGGGCGGTGCCCCGCGGTGGCAGGACCGAGACGGGCGAGGTTCTGTGCTCCCGGGACGGTGCGCCGGGGGAGGGGACAGTGCTTTCCGCGGTCACGAGTGGATGGACTCCCTGTACTCGGTGGGCGCGACGCGCCCTGCGGGCCACGCGCCGATCAGGTCGCGGTAGACGTTCGCGACCGCCTCGGCGGTGTGCCGCATGTCATGGGTGGACTGCACGTGCCGGTGTCCCAGGTGGCCGAGCGACTCGCCCAGCGGCGGGTCGAGCAGCAGTTCGGCCAGGGCTGCGGCCAGCACCGCCGGGTTCTCGGGCGGGACCAGGCACCGTGCGACGACGGAGGCCGGCAGGCTCTCGCGGGCACCGTCGACGTCCGTGATCACCACGGGCCGCCCGCAGGCCATCGCCTCCAGCGGGGCCAGCGCCATGCCCTCCCAGCGGGACGGCAGGACGACGACGTCCGCGGCCTGGTACCAGGGGACGGTGTCGGCGACGGCTCCCACGAACAGCACGGACTCCGGCGCCAGGGCCCGCAGCAGGTCCTCGTCCGGGCCGTCGCCGACCAGGACGAGACGGGCGTCGGGCACCTGGCGCGCGACGGCACTCCATGCCGTCAGCAGCACGTCCTGCCCCTTCTGCCGGCACAGCCGTCCCACGCAGACGGCCAGTGGCACGGTGGGACCGAGTCCGCGCAACGGCTCCAGGCCGGCCCGTACGGTGGCGGTCGGGGCGGGACAAAAGCGCCGGGTGTCCACACCGTTGGGGATGACGCTCCAGCACCCGTCGACGCCGGCGCGCACGCCGGTGGCGCGTTCCGCCTCGCTCACGCACACCACACGCGAGGCCCAGCGCGCCCCCCCTCGCTCCCACGCCCGGGCCAGCGCCGAGGTGGCGCCGCCGACGGCCTCGAACGACCAGGCGTGCGGCTGGAACACGGTGGGGATCCGGCCCCGCACGGCGAGCCGCCCGGCGAGCCCGGCCTTCGCGCTGTGGGCGTGCACCAGATCGGGGCGCACTTCGTCGATCAGACGAGCCAGGTGCCGCACCTCCCGGAGGAGGGACGGACCCGGCGACCGCGTGGCCTGCCAGTGCCGCACGTCGGCGCCGAGCGCCCGGAGATCCGTGGTGAGCGGGCCGTGGGGGCAGGCCGCCGTGACGGCGAGGCCGTCCGTGAGCTGCGCCCGTACCAGGTCCGTGACGACCCGGGCGACGCCGCCCGTCACGGGCTGGGTGAGGTGGAGGACCCGCGGCCGGGAGTGGGTGGGTGACACGTGCATGCGTGATGTCCTCGCTCGGGGAGGCGGGGAGGCGGAGTTGAGGCAGGCGGGGAGGCGGAGTTGAGCCAGGCGGGGAGGCGAGGCGGGAGGTGAAGGCGGGGAGGGGACCTCACCGTTTGGCGTCGACGGCGGCGAAGAGCGCGCCGGCCCACACCACGTCCCGCCGGGACGCCAGGCGGAAGGCGAGCCGGTCTCCGCCGTCGCGCAGCCCCCGGCGGAGGTCGAAGACGTCGGAGTCGTAGCCGAGGGTGTTGGTGTACGCGGGGACCCGGCGCGGCGCGGCCTTCCCCGGCTCGCTGATCGTGGAGTTCAGCACGTCGTCGCGGGGGTTGTACCGGTCGGAGAGCCGGGTGACCGTGGTGCGCGGGCGTTGGCCGGCCTTCTTCGTCCGGCTGGTCCGGAGGGTCAGCGTGTCGCCGGTGACACCGCGGTCACCGTCGTACGTGACCAGCCCCGCGCGGCCGCCCGCGCGGGCGGGGAAGCGCAGCCCCGGCAGCCGGAACTCCCGGCCCGCCGCGCCGATCGCCTCGAAGCCGTCCCAGACGGCGAGGTGCCGCAGCGGCTCGGCCTTGTTCTCGTAGGCCACCACCAGCGTCCAGCCGCCCCACGCGCCGGCCGCCGACCGGCCGCCGGCCACGTTGACCTGCGCCACCATGTACAGGCCCGGCCGGCTCCCGCGTACCAGTTCCGTGACGTCCGCCGAGGCCTGGAAGGCGTCCGCGCCGCTCGTGACCTGGTGGCCGACGACGGTGTCCGCGAGCACCTCCTTGTACTCCCCGCCGGGTTCGGCGATCAGCACCCGCCCGTCGTCCTTCGCCGGCTTCTGCTCACCGACGCGCAGATTGCCGCCCCAGTACAGCCGCGCGTAGCTGACCCGCGCGCCCTTGGGCAGACGGACCTCGGCCCGGGAGGAGTTGTAGGTGTTCGGGTCCCGGTCGACGTCGATGTACTCCGTGTCGAAGCGTCCGTTCACACCGGTCCCGCCCGAGCGGGCGGCCGAGCAGGCGTCCCGCGCCGCCCTGGATCCTCCGGCCGCCCCTGCCGCACGGCAGCTGATGGAGGCGTTGGCCGCGCGGACGATCCCGCCGTGCTGCAGCGCGTGGTACCGCTCGGTGAACGCGACACGGCTCGCCTCCGGTGCGGGCGGCGCGGCGGACGCGGCGGCCGGGCCGCCGGACGCGGTCCAGCTCCCGGCGAGGACAAGGGCGCCTGCCGTCACGCGGTGCAACAGTGGGACCAGAGGATGGCGCATGACCGGCGTTGCCCTTTCGGAAAAGGTTGCGGTGTCAAGGGAGGAGCGCGAAGGCGAAGTGCGTGCCAGAGGAGCACGTAGGACGCTTGTCACTCTAGCCGCAAAAATGCCTAATCATCTGAAACCGGACAAGTGTGTCGGAATGATGAATTGGACAGGGGAGCCCCGGTAGGGATCGGGTCCCTCTCAATCTCATATGAGGACTCGGTCATCCCCGTCCGCGGAGTTACCCGACCGGTCGGGGATCGTTGGGTACGGCGACAGACATTTCCGCCGGCTGCCCACGCGGCCGAAGAAAGGAACACGATGAAGTCTCTGAAGGCCGCCGCCGTCGTTGCCGGGTCCCTGGTCATCGCCGGCGCTGCCGCGCCCGCGTTCGCCCTGAACGCCGGCGACGTGACGGGCTCCGGGGTCAACGGCGTGGCGAACAGCCTTGCCAAGGGGCCCGTCCAGGTGGGCCAGCTGCAGAAGCTGGACGCCCTCGACGCCAAGAAGAAGGGCTCGGTGCTGAACTCGGTGCAGGGCTCGACCTCTCGGCTGGCCGGCGGCAAGGCGCTGCTGGGCGGTCTTCCGCTGCACGGCTGAGGGCTTTCCCGGCCGCGATGCCCACCGCTTCCCGGTGTTTCAGGGCATCGCTCCGAAGAGGCCGATTCCGCATCCCGCGGAGTCGGCCTTCGGTTTTGTCCGGGGGTCGTGAAAAACAGGCGGTGCAGTCCTGCGCCGAAAGAGCGAATCCCTCATCTGTGTGGCCTTATGAATACGAATACTCTGCTCGGGTGAATTCGCGGACAAGCGCGTTTTGGTGCGCCACTAGAATGCCGCGGTGAACTCAACCACTAACGGAATGTGCTCTCCGCGAGCTGACGGTCCGGGTACCCGGACCACAGGCCGTAGGCGGTTACTTCTGGGGCTGTTGACGTCGGGCGCCGGTGTGGCGCTCGCCCCCGTACTGGCGGCCTCCTGGCCGGCCGGACCGGTGGAGGAGAGGTTCGAGGAGACCTACCGCCGGCGCCGTCTCGTCGGTGTCCGGCATCGTGCGGGACGGCACGGAGACGACGGAGACGACGGAGACGACGGAGACGACGGGGTGGACGGGGACGACGGCTCGGGCGGGTGGCAGGTCACCGTGGACGGACAGCCGCTTCACCTCATGCGCCGGGCGGACGGCGGCTGGATGACCATGGTCGACCACTACCGGTCCTATCCGACGCCTCTGGCCGCCGCGCGTGCGGCCGTCGACGAACTCGGCCCCACCGAGCGGCTCGGCATGCCGGAGGGCAGCGGCGGTACGACCGGCAGCGGCGGTATGACCGACAGCGGTGCGGCGGGCGGCCGCGCGGGAGCCGAGGGGAACCACCACAGTGGTGTACACGCGTAAGGACGTCAGCACGCTCACCCGGTCCGAGCGGCGTCGGCTCGTCACCGCGTTCCTCGAGGTCAAACGCCGCGGCGAGTACGACGAGTTCGTGCGCACGCACATCGAGTACTACAAGCCCGACGGCGAACGAGGCCTGCGCGCCGCCCACATGGCACCCTCCTTCCTGCCCTGGCACCGCAGTTTCCTGCTGGACCTGGAGCAGGCGCTGCGCCGCGTGGACGATTCGGTGACCGTTCCGTACTGGGACTGGACGCGTGAGCGCAGCCGGACGGCCGCGCCGTGGACCGAGGACCTGCTCGGCGGCACCGGACGCGGCTCCGACCGGCAGGTCACGGCGGGTCCCTTCGCCTGGCGCAACGGCGGGTGGCCCATCAGGGTGGGGGTCACCGACACCCCGTTCCTCCAACGCGACCTGGGCCGCTCGGCGGACCCGATCGCACTGCCGACGGCCCGGGACGTCGAGGCGGCCCTCGCGGATCCGGTCTACGACACGGCGCCGTGGAACTCCACGTCCGCCAGGGGGTTCCGCAACAGACTGGAGGGATGGGGACCGGGGAAGGGCGCCGCCTCGTGGCGCAACCACAACCGGGTCCACCGGTGGGTCGGCGGCCACATGGTGGGCGGCGCCTCCGCCAACGACCCCGTCTTCTGGATGCACCACGCCTTCGTCGACCTCCTCTGGTCCCGCTGGCAGCGGCGCCACCCGAAAGCCCGCTACCTCCCCGCCGCCCCCCTCGCCAAGGGTGACGCCCAGCACGGCCGGGTCGTCGCACGGCGGGAGAAGATGCCGCCGTGGGACCTGACACCGGAGGAACTGCACGACCACAGCCGGATCTACCGGTACGCGTAGCCGACGGTGCGCGGGGACCGGCGACCGCCGACGGCAACTGGCGACCGTCGATACGCAAAACCGGCGACGGCGAAGCAACCGGCGACCGTCGATACGCAACCGGCGATCGACGAACGCCGACCGTCGGTCACGCTCGGCGGGAGCCGTACGTCAGGCGGGGTAGGCGTGGGTCTGGGCGGCCTTGAGCGTCGCCCAGACCGTGGCTCCCGGATGGAGACCGAGTTCGGCCGCGGCCATCGTCGTCAGGTCGGCCGCGAGGGAGAGTTCGCCGGTGAGGTCGGCGCGGATCCGGTCGCCGTGCGTCTCCAGGCCGGCGACCTCGCACCGCCAGAGGTTGCGGGCGCTGGAGGCGGCGGGGCGGTCGCGGTGCAGGGTGACCGCGCTCGGTGGGAAGGCGACGAAGACCGGCCCCGTGAGGCTCTCCGACGTGGTGATCACGCATCCCGTGTCGCTGTGGACGGTGTGCCCCTCCGCCCGCCCCCGGTAGAGGTTCAGGCCGACGAGGTGGGCGATGTAGTCGGTACGCGGGTGGCGGGCGATGCCGGACGGGGTGCCCTCCTGGACGACGCGGCCCCCCTCGACGACGACGAGGCGGTCGGCCAGCACCATGGCGTCCAGCGGATCGTGTGTCACGAGCAGGGCGACGCCCTCGAACTCGGCCAGGTGGCGGCGCAGCCGGGACCGTACCTCCAGGCGGGTGCGGGCGTCGAGCGCGGCGAGGGGCTCGTCGAGGAGCAGCAGCCGGGGGCGGACGGCCAGGGCGCGGGCCAGGGCGACCCGCTGGGCCTGGCCGCCGGAGAGACGGCGAGGCTTGGCACCGGCGTGGGCGGCGAGGCCCATCCGGTCCAGCCACTCGGCCGCCTCGGCGCGGGCCTCCGCCTTGCCCGCGCCGTGGCAGCGCGGCCCGAACGCGACGTTGTCCAGGGCGGAAAGGTGGGGGAAGAGCAGGTAGTCCTGGAAGACGACGCCGATCGGGCGGGACTCCGGGGGCGTACGGTCCAGCGGGGCGCCGTCCAGCCACAGGTGACCGTCGGTGAGCGGGACGAGACCGGCGAGGGCGCGCAGGGCGGTGGTCTTGCCGGCGCCGTTGGGGCCGAGCAGGGCGACGACGTCACCGGGGGCGGCCGTGAGCGCGACGTCGAGACGGAAGGCGCCGCGTTCCACGACCAGGCGGGCGTCCAGCCCCCCGGGAGCCGGGGCGCGACCGCCCGTCGCAGGAGGCGGCGCGGTCCCCTTCTCCGTGCCGGTCCTCTTCTCCGTGCCGGTCATGAGGCGGTCATCCAGCGGTCACGCAACCCCGCGAGCACCGCGACCGACACGGCCAGCAGCACCAGGCTGAGCGCGACAGCGGCCTCGGGGTCGCTCTGCAGGGCGAGGTAGACGGCGAGCGGCATGGTCTGCGTACGGCCGGGGAAGTTGCCGGCGAAGGTGATCGTCGCGCCGAACTCGCCCAGCGCGCGCGCCCAGGCGAGGACCGCGCCCGCCGCGACGCCCGGCGCGATCAGCGGCAGGGTGACCCGGCGGAACGCGGTGAAGCGGGAGGCGCCCAGGGTGGCCGCGGCCTCCTCGTACCGCGGGTCGGCCGCCCGTAGCGTGCCCTCCACACTGATGACGAGGAACGGCATCGCCACGAACGCCTCGGCCACCACGACGCCCGCCGTGGTGAACGGCAGCGTGACGCCGAACCAGGCGTCCAGCCACTTCCCCACGACCCCGTTGCGGCCCAGCGCCATCAGCAGCGCCACGCCCCCCACCACCGGGGGCAGGACCAGCGGCAGCGTGACCAGCGCCCGTACGAGCCCGCGTCCGCGGAACTCGACCCGGGCCAGCAGCCAGGCCAGCGGTACCCCGACCACCAGCGCCACGGCCGTCGCGGCCGTGGCGCACACCAGGGACAACTGGAGCGCCTGCCACACCTCCGTACTGGTCAGCAGGTCCGGCAGGCCCTGCCAGGGCGTACGGACCAGCAGGGCGGCCAGCGGCAGCACCAGGAACACCAGCCCCAGCAGCGCGGGCACGAGCAGCGGCAGCGGCACGCCCCCTCCGGCGTCCGCACGGCCCCGCCCGCGCCGTGGCCCGCGCCGTCGCCCGCGCGTCAAGGTGCCGGACTCGGCCACGTCACCGGACTCGGCCACGTCACCGGAATCGGCCACTGCGGCGGACTCGTCGTGCCGGGAGCTCACGGCTTCAGGAACCCGGCCCCGGTCAGGACCTTCTGGCCCTCGGCGGACCGCACGAACGCGATGAACGCCTTGGCGGCGCCGGCGCTGGGCGCGTTCTTCAGCAGGGCGATGGGATAGTCGTTGACGGCGTCGGCGGACTCGGGGAACTCCACGCCCTCCACCTTGCCACCCGCCGCGCGCACATCCGTCCGGTAGACGACCGCCGCGTCGGCCTCCTTCAGCACCACCTTGTTCAGGGCGGCCTTGACGTCCTCCTCGTAGGAGACCGGGGTGAGCTCGAGCCCGTCGGCCTCCAGGGCCTTCTGCGCGGCGGCGCCGCACGGCACCTCCTTGGCGCACAGCACGACCTTCAGACCGGACTTCGTGAGGTCTTTGAGGGAGGAGACCTTGTCCGGGTTGCCCGGCAGGGTGGCGATCTCCAGCTGGTTGCGTACGAAGGTGACCGGCTCGGTGGCGTTGTCCTTCTTGTCGGTCACGATCGCCATGGTCTTGGGGCTGGCGGAGGCGAACACGTCGGCCGGGGCGCCGCCGGTGATGCTAGCGGCCAGCGAGTCGCTGCCGCCGAAGCTGAAGGTCACCTCGGTACCCGGGTGTGCCTTCTCGAACTCCTTGCCCAGCGTCGTGAAGCTCTCCTTCAGCGAGGCGGCGGCGAACACGGTCACCTTGCCGGACAGCTCCTCCGACGAGGAGTCGTCGGAGGAGGAGGAGTCGTCGGAGGAGGAGCAGGCGCTCATGGCCAGCAGCGCGGCGGCCACCGCACCGGCCACCCGCAAGGTCCGGGTCCGGCGGGTCCGGCGGGTCCGGCGGGTCCGGCACGTGAAACGGGTCGTCACGGGTCCACTCCCTCTGTTCTCATCCCTGGCGAATGCCGATGATAGTGCCGCACATGCGAGGTGAGAAGCAGCTACCTCATTGCATAAGCAGCACCTACTGTCTGTGAGGTTGGCATGTGCGTTTATGTGGGACAGAGGCGCGGGTAGGGACATCCGGGAGGTGGTAGCCCGTGAGTCAGCCCCCCACTGCTGCCGCTACGGCCGCCGTTCCGGTGGCGGAAGTCGTCCTCACCGGTGACCTGGCCCGGCCGGCCCGCCTGACGGTGGCCGCCCTGCTCGCCTGGCCCCGGCACCGGGCGCGGGTCAGCTTCGAATGCGCCACCAGCGGCATCCAGCACCACGCCTTCACCGGCCCGCTCCTGCACGACGTCCTGTCGGCGGCCGGCCCGGTCTTCCACCCCGCCCGCCGCAAGGACCGGCTGCGCTTCCTGATCGCCGTGCGGGGCGCGGACGGCCACCACGCCCTGCTGTCCTGGGCGGAGATCGACCCCGACTTCGGCGGCGCGCCCGTCCTCCTCGCGGTCACCGTCGACGACACCCCGCTCGACCGCAGCGGCCCCCAGCTCGTCCTGCCCCAGGACCGTTGCGGGGCCAGGCACATCAGCGGCATCGAGGAGATACGGGTGGACGGCGGCTACCCCGCGACGAGCGGAGCGTGGTGAACCCGCCGACCGGCCCACCGGGGCGTTCACCTGAGTTCTCCGGTGAACCGTCGTGAACGACGAGGACGGTCCACACCGGGCCCGCTCTTCCGGAGAACTCCCGAACGTGCCCTGAACCGGTGAGTGATCATGTTCGAATGACTCAGCCTTCTTCCGCACGTCGGCCGCTCCAGCCCGATCCCGAGCTCTATCCCGAGGTGGCGGACGCCAGCAGCCTCGCTGCCGCGCTTGCCCGGTGCGCCACCGACAACTGCCTGGACCTCGGTGAGGTCCGGTCGTCGCGTGACGGATCGACGCTCATCCATGCGCGGGTGGGGAGCCGCAACCCACGGCTGGACGACTTCAACGTGAACCTCGGATCCACGGAGCGGGTATTCCTCATCGCCGCGTGGGGCCAAGGTGTGAATCTCACCAACGGCTCCACACCCGACCTCACCGCACTCGCGGTGGCGGCCGCGGCCTGGCACGAGGGCGTCACCTTGGCCGAGCTGCGCACAGCCGCCCCCTTCATGGATTTCGGCGCCCTGGCCCTGGCCCACGAACGAGGCCCTGAGTACGCCGTGGCGGAGAAGTGGCGCCGCTGCCTGGAACCGCACCCGTACAGGGACTTGGACATGATTCGAGCGGCCCACGCCGAGCCCCGGCTGCGTGCGCTGTTCCCCTTCACCAGCCACGGCACCCTGATGTTCAGCAGGTGCACCGGGTTTCCGTTCTCGCGGGACGTTTCCGCGATCTACCCGCTCGGTGGTGGTCGTTATGCGGTGCATCGCCACGGAGAGAAGTTCTCCAAGGAGCCCTCTTACACGGCTCAGGAAGCCGCCGCGGTCGTGGTCGCCCGCATGCCGGACAGCTGGGGGCCGGCGGTCGCCGGGACCGAGCACGACCTGCGCGACCGTGAGAGTCGGTGACCGGCTCTTGCCGCCGGTCACCCGCGGTTGCGGTGGTTGCTGTACTTCCGGGCCGGCCTCACGTACCCCGGCACCTCGCACCAGAAGCGAGCGAGCCGTTCAGGTTCTGCGCAGTCGAAGGTGACTTGGAACCTCTTGATCGGCGTCATCGGGTGACCGTATGGGCGCGTGCCGGCACCGAGACTCCCGTCGCCGGCTCCGTGCAGATCCAGGTCTCGCGCGGCACGAGCCGATGACGGGCGGTGGGGGTCCGCGACCGGGAGAGGAACCCCCTCGGCCTTCGGCGCAGGCCAGCGCGGACAGGGCTCTACCGGTCGTGCAGGATTTCGGGCCGGGTGACGGGCACGATGGTGACCAGATCGTCGAGGCCCTTGAAGTCGCCGGGGTTGGTGGTGAAGAGGGGAAGCTGCTCCGCGGCCGCGGTGGCGGCGATCATCAGGTCGGCCACGCGTCGACGGGGCTTGCGTCCTGCGGAGACAACGGCGGCGCAGATTCTTCCGTAGAGGCGGGCGGCCTCCACGTCGAACGGGATGGGGTCGAATTCGTTCTCGGCGCGCTGCAGGACGTCCATGCGGCGGGCCCGCTCGGCATGTTCGTCGTAGTCGCTCTGCTCGCCGGTGCCGCGCACCTGGTGGGGCCCGGCGGAGAGTTCCGCCAGGGTAATGGCGCTGATGGCCATCTCGGCGGGCAGTTCGTCGGCGTCGATCCACTTGCGCAGGATCATGATGTTGGTGTCGAGCAGTCCCTGCTCGTGCTCAACGGGCATACGGGTCGTCCAACTCCTGCTCGACGGCGGCGTCCTGGTCGTCGCGGAAGGCGCCCAGTGAGATGTCGGGGGCGGTGCGTGACATGGCCGCGAACTCGGCACGGGGAACGAAGCGGCGACGGCGGCGGAGCGGGATCAGCTCGCCGACACGGTGGCCGTCGCGAGTGACGGTGAACGCCTGTCCTCCCTGGACGGCATCCATGATCTCCTTGGAGCGGGTGCGCAGATCGCGCTGAGTGATCTCCGGCTGCGCTGTCATGTGTCCACGATAACGAAGTGTGCTACCCGGTGCTACATCGTTACCCGCGATGGCGGGCAGGCGAGGCGCCTGCCCATCGAGCGATGTGCATCCGGACGCGAAAGAGCCCCTCACGCGTTTCTGCGGGTGAGAGGCTGTATGCGCCCCCGGCAGGACTCGAACCTGCGGCCAAGCGCTTAGAAGGCGCCTGCTCTATCCACTGAGCTACGGGGGCCGGGGACAAGGATAGGGCTCCTGCTTCCTTGTCCCTGTTGCTTCGCCTCCGTGGCTCGATGTGGAGGTTCGGTGAAGCGGTCCTGATAATCGCAGGCAGGTGCGAATCGTGCACCGCTTTTGGCCTCCGGCGCCATCGGGTGTTGTGCACTCGTTATGCCCGGACTGCGCCCGCGTCCCAGTCGTCCTCTGTGCCCGTTCTGTCCCTTCGGCGCGCAGACATGTCTATATGCTTTAGAATTCCCCCAAAATTGGGCATTCTTCGCATGTGGTGACCTTGGACGTACGGCCTCAGCTGCTCGACGCACTCTCCGCCCTGCGCGACCGTGTCGCTGCCGCACGCTTCCCGCTGCCCTTGGCGGGGGCCCCACGCGCGCGTGCCAACCGCGACGAACTACTGGCGCAGCTCGACGACTACTTGGTGCCCCGCCTGCGGGAGCCCGAGGCGCCGTTGCTGGCGGTCGTAGGAGGTTCGACCGGGGCGGGCAAGTCGACGCTGGTCAACTCCCTCGTGGGGCGACGGGTCAGCGAGGCGGGCGTGCTGCGGCCGACGACCCGGACGCCGGTGCTGGTCTGCAACCCGCAGGACCATCACTGGTTCAGCGGGATGCGGGTGCTGCCCCACCTCAACCGCGTATGGGAGCCCCAACGGGACCCGGCGGACGACTTCCCGCTCCCCACCGAGGATCCCGGGCGCGTGCTGCGGATCGAGACCGCCGAAAGCCTCCCGTGCGGGCTCGCCCTGCTCGACGCGCCGGACATCGACTCCCTGGTCGCCGAGAACCGTGTGCTCGCCGCCGAACTCATCTGCGCTGCCGACATCTGGGTGATGGTGACCACGGCCGCCCGATACGCCGACGCGGTCCCCTGGCACCTGCTGCGCACCGCGAAGGAGTACGACGTCACTCTGGTGACCGTGCTCGACCGGGTGCCCCACCAGGTGGTCTCCGAGGTCTCGCGGCAGTACGGCGCGCTGCTGACCAAGGCCGGGCTCGGCGACGTACCCCGGTTCACCGTGCCCGAGCTGCCCGAGTCGGCCTGGGGAGGCGGCTTGCTGCCGGCCACCGCCGTCGCCCCGCTGCGCAGCTGGTTCCTGCAGCAGGCGCACGATCCAGCGTCCCGGCAGCACGTCATGGGACGCACCGCGTACGGCCTCCTCGACTCGCTCAACGCGCGGTTGCCCGAGCTGGCCGCCGCGACCTCCGCCCAGTACGCGGCCGCCCTGCGGCTTACGGCCGCCGTCGACTCGGCGTACGACAGCGAGCACGCACGCCTGCGGGGACGGCTGCAGGCCGGGGCCGTACTCGCCGGGGACGCGCTCAAGCGCTGGCGCGCCTTCCCGCTGGACTGCACCGCCGGGGAACTCCTCGACGCCCTGGCGGAGAGCCTGGCCGCACTGCTGCTGTGCGCCGTCACGGCCGCCGATGAGCGTGTGGACGACGCCTGGCGGCGCGAGCCGGCCGCGGAAGCCCCCGGCCTCACCGCACGGGATCCGTCCCTGGGCAGCGCCGAACACCGCATCGGGCTCGCCGTACGGCGCTGGCGGCGCGAACTCGAGGAGTACGCCGAGGACGAGGTGCGCGAACTCGACCGCAGCGTCGCCCCGGACCCGGAGGTCGTCGCCGCTCTGGTCGCCACCGCGCTGCTCGGCGGCCGCCGGGCGCGCTCCGCGGGCGAGGCGCTCGGCGAGCGGATCGGCGCCCACGGCGCGCTGCGGCTGCGCGACCGGGCCGGACGGCTGCTCGCCGACTACGTGGACCGGGTGATCCACGGCGAACGCGAACGCCGTCTCGCCCCGCTCGACGCCCTGGAGGTCCATCCCGAACCGCAGGCCGAACTCATCGCCGCGCTGTCCGTACTGCAGAAGGAGAGGTGACCGGTGACCGCCGTCACTGACCAGGACCACACCGGCCACATGGAGACCACGCGTCACATGGACGATCAACTCGGCCGCATCGACCACGTAGGCCGCATGGGTCAGGCCGACCCCAGCGAACGCGGTACGGATCGCGGGGCGGACCGCGGTCAGACTGATCGCGCCGCGGACCGCGGTCAGGAGGACGGCGGCGCGGGCCCCGGCACGGACGGCGGCACCGGCGGCACCAGTGGCACCGGCGGCGCCAGTGGCACTGGCAGCCCCGGCAGCGCCGTGCGCACCGACCACTCCGACCGCCGCCCCACCGGCGAAGCGGCCCCCGCAGAGCCGGCCCCGGCTCCCAGGCGCGAGGGCGACGGCCGCCCCGGTCAGGATCCGTCACCGGCCGCCCCCCGCCCGGCCCGGCCCGAGAAGGCCGGCGCGACGGGCGTGAACGGAGGCGGGGACACGGACAAGGACAACGACAGGGGCAACGACAGGGGCAAGAACAAGGAGAGGGACGAGGACAGCGGCGAGCAGGCGAGGATCGCGCAGCACGCGCGCGTGCGGGACACCGCCGCCCCCGAACCGGCGGCCGACTCCACCGACGTCTGGGACGACGGCCTCATCGCCCGGCGGGTGACCGAGACCGCCGCCGCCGACCAGGTCTCCGCCTTCGAAACCAGGAAGCCCGGCTCCCAGCAGGTCACCCCGCTCGCCTACGACGGTCCACTGCGTTCCCGCCTCGACGCCCTGCGCGAACTGGTCGGGCTCTCCCGCACCCGGCTCGACAGCCGCACGCTCGCCGAGGCGGGCCGGGTCCTCGACGAGGCGGCGGCCCGCCGCAAGCTCTCCGGCCAGCACACCGTCGTAGCCATCGCCGGCGCCACCGGCAGTGGCAAGTCGCAGTTGTTCAACGCCCTGGCCGGGGTCGCCATCTCGGAGACCGGCGTACGGCGGCCGACCACCGCCGCGCCCATCGCGTGCAGCTGGAGCGACGGCGCGGCGACCCTGATCGACCGGCTGTGCATCCCCGGACGGCTGCGCCGCCGGCCGATGCACAGCGCGGAGAACGACCAGCTGCGCGGGCTGGTCCTGATCGACCTGCCCGACCACGACTCCGCGGCCGTCGAGCACCGGGAGCACGTGGACCGCATCCTGCGGCTGGTCGACGCGGTCATCTGGGTCGTCGACCCGGAGAAGTACGCCGACGCGATGCTCCACGAGCGCTATCTGCGGCCCCTGGCGGGCCACGCCGAGGTCATGTTCGTCGTCCTGAACCAGGTCGACCGGCTCCCCGGCGACGCCGCCCACCAGGTCCTGGACGACCTGCGGCGGCTGCTCGACGAGGACGGTGTCGCCCTGGGGGAGTACGGCGAACCGGGCGCCGTCGTGCTGGCCGTGTCCGCGCTCACCGGGGACGGCATGGGTGATCTGCGGGAGGCGCTCGGGCAGTTCGTGGCCGAGCGCGGGGCGGCGGCCCGCCGCATCTCGGCCGACGTGGACTCCGCCGCCGCCCGGTTGCGGCCCGTGTACGCCACCGGGCGGCGCATCGGGCTGAGCGAGGAGGCGCGGGAGGAGTTCGCCGCCCGGCTCGCGGACGCCGTGGGCGCCACCGCCGCGGGCGAGGCCGCCGAACGCGCCTGGCTGCGCAATGCCAACCGGGCCTGCGGCACGCCCTGGATGCGGCTGTGGCGGTGGTGCCAGGGCCGGCGTGAACCCACGACGGGCCGGCTCACCGTGGGGGCCCCGGTGGACGAGGAGGCCACCGCCCGCCAGCGCGTCGAGCAGGCGGTCCGCACGGTGGCCGACCGGGCCTCCGCGGGGCTGCCCACGCCCTGGGCGCAGGCGGTGCGCGAGGCGGCCGTACGCGGCTCCCAGGGACTGTCCGAGACGCTGGACGAGCTGGCGGCGCGGGCCGGGATGCCGCCCGGGCGCCCGCCGCGGCCGGGCTGGTGGCCGGTGGCCGTACTGGCCCAGGCGGCGATGACCCTGCTGCAGATCGTGGGTGGTCTGTGGCTGCTGGGGCAGATCGTCGGCGTCATGGCGCCCAATCTGGGCGTGCCGGTGCTGCTGATGATGTCCGGCATCGTCGGCGGGCCGCTCATCGAATGGGGCTGCCGGATGGCGGCGCGAGGCCCGGCACGGCGCCACGGCCTGGAGGCGGAACGCCGGCTAAGGGAGGCCGCGGCGGGCTGTGGCCGGGCCCGGGTGCTCGATCCGGTGGCCGCGGAGCTGCTGCGGTACCGCGAGGTGCGGGAGCAGTACGGGCGGGTGACGAGGGCGGGGGCCACAGTGGGGCGACCCCTGCCCCAGGGAAGGGGTGGATCCCTGCCTTCGGGCAGATGAACCACTCGTCCGGGTGAGGGAGTTCTCCACAGCCGGACGGTGGTCCACAGCGCTCGGCGGGCCCGTCCCGACGGCGGCAGTCTGGTCCCACGGCGATCGCGACGCACGACACGGCAGTGCGCGACGCGACCGACGTACCGGACGCAGCCGTACGGGACGGGCCCGTACGCGTGAGGGAGGGATCCGCGATGAACGAGACGATGGTGTGCGTGGTGGGCAACGTGGCGACGAAGCTGACGTACCGCGATCTGGCCTCGGGCCCGTCGGTGCGCTTCCGGCTGGCGGCGACGCCGCGCTACTGGGACCGCGACAGGAACGTCTGGACGGACGGCAGCACGAACTACTTCACCGTGTGGGCCAACCGTCAGCTCGCCGCCAACACGGCGGCCTCGCTGAACCTCGGCGATCCTGTCGTCGTCCACGGCCGGCTGAAGGTGCGCGAGGAGACGCGCGACGGGCAGAAGTGGGTCTCCGCGGACATCGACGCCGTGGCGATCGGCCACGACTTGGCCCGCGGCACCTCGGCCTTCCTGCGCACGCCCAAGCCCGAGGCGGCCCTCCCGCGCAGGCCGGAACCCGCCTGGGAGACACCGCCCGGCGAACAGCATCCGGAACCGGCCACGGTGACGTGACGTCAGCCATGGCTGCGATAACGATTCCGAGTCGGATCGCTCATCCGACGATATGACCGCCGAGCGGCGTGTGCTTGATCCATAGGATGCCGGGCGTAGCCCTCGGGGCTGCCTTCTGCCTTCCTGATTCTGCTGGTGGGACCGTTCCCCCCACACCAACGGGTCCTGCTCGAAGGGGAATTTAGTGCTTTCTGCGTTCTCTGGGTCCTCGGAGGTCGCCCTGACGTCCGCGTGTTCCGCGCGCGGACGCGGGCCGGCCCGTGCTGCCGCCGCGGCCCTGGTCACCGGGCTGGTGGCCGCCGGCCTGCTGGCCGGAGCCGGTGCGGCAGCCGCCGACGGGACGCCGCAGCACCGGGGCGGCGCGACCGCCACCATCGGCGGCCTGAAGACGTACGGCGAGGCCGTGATCCACGAGGACGGCGGCGACCAGCGGGTGTCCGCCGGGCTGTTCGAGATGTCCGTCGAGGGCGGCGGCACCCTGCAGACGTACTGCGTCGACCTGCGCAACCCCACGCAGAAGGATGCCAAGTACCAGGAGACCTCCTGGAGCGAGACCTCGCTCGGCACCAACAAGAACGCCGGCCGGATCCGCTGGATCCTGCAGAACTCCTACCCCCAGGTCAACGATCTCGCGTCGCTGGCCGGCCGGGCGGGTGTCCGCGGGCTCACCGAGCAGGACGCCGCGGCGGGCACACAGGTCGCCATCTGGCGCTGGTCCGACGGCGCCGACGTCGACGCGGTGGACCCGCAGGCCGAGAAGCTCGCGGACTACCTGGAGAAGAGCGCCCGCGCCGTGGCGGAGCCCGCCGCCTCCCTCACCCTCGACCCGCCCGCGGTCTCCGGCCGGCCCGGCGGACTGCTCGGCCCGGTGACCGTGCACACCAACGCGCGCAGCGTGACGGTGACACCGCCGGCGGACGCGGCGATCACCGGCGTCCGCGTCGTCGACAAGAACGGCAAGCCGGTCACCTCCGCCTCGG
Source organism: Streptomyces sp. NPDC004542 (assembly GCF_040610035.1). Lineage (NCBI taxonomy): Bacteria > Bacillati > Actinomycetota > Actinomycetes > Kitasatosporales > Streptomycetaceae > Streptomyces > Streptomyces sp. NPDC004542. Next base: position 23,059 of record NZ_JBEXLP010000012.1, on the reverse strand, counting down.
ACGGCAGCCGCCTCTTCTTCGACGTCCCCGAAGACCCGGACGGGGGCACCGCCCACGCGTCGGACAGCGGGGGAGGCTCGGCCGAACTGACGGTGCAGGCCTCGACCAGCGTCCCGGTCGGCCGCGCCTTCACCTCCGACAGCCGCAGCCAGACCCAGATCCTGGCCGGCTCCAGCGAGTCGACGGTCTCCGCCACCGCGAGCGCCCGCTGGGCGGCCGCGGGCGCGATACCGGCGCTGTCGGCCACCGAGAACTGCGCCAAGGGCACCCTGGACATCACCGGCACCAACACGGGCGACAAGCCGTTCACCTTCTCGCTGATGGAAACCGAGTACACCATTCCCGCGGGCGCCACCCGCACGGTGACGGTCCCCCTCCAGGAGGACCAGGCCTACGACTTCACGATCACCGGCCCGAACGGCTTCCAGCAGCGCTTCACCGGCGTCCTGGACTGCCACACCCAGACCGACGCGACGGGCGACACCATCCAGACCCTCAGCGGACCGAGCCCCGCGTCGGTGGGCGGCACGGCCGTTGACCCGAACCTCGCCGCGACCGGCGGCTCCGCCATCACCCCACTGATCGCGGGCGTGGCGATCGGGCTCGTGGTCATCGGGGGCGGAGTACTGGTACTGCTCCGGCGACGGGAGGCCCAGTGAGCCGGCCCTGAGGCCCCGCTCCGCCACGTGGGCCCGAGCTCGCCGGCGAGCGCGGGAGTCGCCCGTCGGCTCGTAGGGTGCCGAACTGGCCGGCGAGGTGGGAGAGGGCGCCGTTCCCGGCCGCGGGCACATTGCGGCGAGCGTGGTGAGCTCCCGTCCCGTCCACCGTCGCCCCAGGCAGAGCCGAGCAGACGCGGCCCATGGCGTCCAGGTCCTTCGTACAGTGGCGCGCTCCACCCGGACGCCATGAACCACGCCCGCTCCCCTGTGTGTGGGTCGACGGCGGACGGGATGGCAGCTGGGGACAGTGGTGGGCCGGGAGAAGGAGTCGGCCGCGCCATCTATCCTTTGGAGCAGGGGTGCCATGACCGATCGAGATGGGTACGACGACAGCGACTACGAGAGCGCAGTCGAGCGGTCCGAGCGGGTAACCCGGGTGGGACGGACCGCGATTCTCGGCGTGACGGCAGTGGTCTGCGTTGCCGCGATCGCTGCCGTTGTGGTCTGCCTGGTCGCGGTCGTCGGCATGGTCTATGTCGTCATGGTCGTCAACCGGTAGCACGTCACTCAGCTTGCCAAGAGAGCCTTGCCGGTCTGACTCCGACGGACATCGTGTCCAGTGTCCTCTTCGGCGCCATCGCGGTAGGGGCCGGAGCGCTCAGGGATCGACGTGCTGCGCGACGTACTGAGAACGGCTGAGGTGCGTGCCACACCCGTGCCAGGTCTGACGGGGAGCCACGGGGAACCGCAGTCGCCGGCGGGTGCCTGCCCCTCGACCCACCCAAACTGGTGACGGTCCGGCGGAGACTCTGGGCCGTCTCTGGGCCGTGCGAGGGTGCCCGAGGGTGCTCACCAGCGACCGACAGTGACAGGTGAGCCTCCGCTACCGGCAGCAAAATGCCAGGTCAGGGGATCGTGGCCAGATGGGTTTCCGCCCAGGGGTGGCGGTCGGGCAAGATGGGCTGTATCTGCCCACTGCCAGATTTCAAGCTGCCGGACGGTTTCTCTTGGCTGAGTTCATTTACACCATGCGCAAGGCGCGCAAAGCGCACGGCGACAAGGTGATCCTCGACGACGTCACCCTGAACTTCCTGCCGGGGGCGAAGATCGGCGTCGTCGGCCCGAACGGTGCCGGTAAGTCGACCGTGCTGAAGATCATGGCGGGGCTGGAGCAGCCGTCGAACGGCGACGCGTTCATCTCCCCCGGGTACAGCGTCGGCATCCTGCTCCAGGAGCCCCCGCTGAACGAGGAGAAGACCGTCCTGGAGAACGTCCAGGAGGGTGTCTCCGAGATCAAGGGCAAGCTCGACCGGTTCAACGAGATCGCCGAGCTCATGGCGACCGACTACTCCGACGCGCTGCTCGACGAGATGGGCAAGCTCCAGGAGCAGCTCGACCACGCCAACGCCTGGGACCTCGACGCCCAGCTCGAGCAGGCCATGGACGCGCTGGGCTGCCCGCCCGGGGACTGGCCGGTCACCAACCTCTCCGGTGGTGAGCGCCGCCGCGTCGCGCTGTGCAAGCTGCTGCTGGAGCAGCCCGACCTGCTGCTGCTCGATGAGCCCACCAACCACCTCGACGCCGAGTCGGTGAACTGGCTGGAGCAGCACCTCGCCAAGTACGAGGGCACCGTCGTGGCCATCACCCACGACCGGTACTTCCTCGACAACGTCGCCGAGTGGATCCTCGAGCTCGACCGCGGCCGCGCCTACCCGTACGAGGGCAACTACTCCACGTACCTGGAGACCAAGGCGACCCGCCTCAAGGTCGAGGGCCAGAAGGACGCCAAGCGGCAGAAGCGGCTCAAGGAAGAGCTGGAGTGGGTGCGGTCCAACGCCAAGGGGCGGCAGGCCAAGTCCAAGGCGCGTCTGGCGCGCTACGAGGAGATGGCCGCCGAGGCCGAGAAGATGCGGAAGCTGGACTTCGAGGAGATCCAGATCCCGCCGGGCCCGCGGCTGGGCAACGTGGTCGTCGAGGTCAACAACCTCAACAAGGCCTTCGGCGAGAAGGTGCTGATCGACGACCTGTCCTTCACGCTGCCGCGCAACGGCATCGTCGGGGTCATCGGTCCGAACGGCGCCGGCAAGACCACCCTCTTCAAGATGATCCAGGGGCTGGAGACGCCCGACTCCGGCAGCATCAAGGTCGGCGACACGGTCAAGATCTCGTACGTCGACCAGAGCCGCGAGAACATCGACCCGAAGAAGACGCTGTGGGCCGTCGTCTCCGACGAGCTGGACTACATCAACGTCGGACAGGTCGAGATGCCGAGCCGCGCGTACGTCTCCGCGTTCGGCTTCAAGGGCCCGGACCAGCAGAAGCCCGCCGGGGTCCTCTCCGGAGGTGAGCGCAACCGGCTCAACCTCGCGCTCACCCTCAAGCAGGGCGGCAACCTGCTGCTCCTCGACGAGCCGACCAACGACCTGGACGTCGAGACCCTCAGCAGCCTGGAGAACGCGCTGCTCGAGTTCCCCGGGTGCGCGGTGGTCGTCTCCCACGACCGATGGTTCCTCGACCGCGTCGCCACGCACATCCTCGCCTACGAGGGTGACTCCAAGTGGTTCTGGTTCGAGGGCAACTTCGAGTCGTACGAGAAGAACAAGATCGAGCGGCTGGGCCCGGACGCCGCGCGTCCGCACCGCGCCACCTACAAGAAGCTGACCCGGGGCTGATCGGTCTTGCGCCACATCTACCGCTGCCCGCTGCGCTGGTCGGACATGGACGCGTACGGCCACGTCAACAACGCGGTCTTCATCCGTTACCTGGAGGAGGCCCGGATCAACTTCTTGCACCGTCCGGAGAAGGAGTTCAAGCAGGGGTCGGTGGTGGCGCGCCACGAGATCGACTACAAGCGGCAGCTCGTCCACCGGCACCACCCGGTGGACATCGAGCTGTGGGTCAGTGAGATCAAGGCCGCGTCCTTCACCATCACCTACGAGGTGAAGGACGACGACCTGGTCTACGTACGGGCCTCGACGGTGGTCGTGCCGTTCGACTTCGAGACCCAGCGGCCGCGCCGGATCACCGCGGAGGAGCGGGAGTTCCTCCAGGAGTACCGGGACGACGAGGAGGAGGCCGTCGCCGCATGACGGTGCTCCCTCTCGCCGACGAGGGGGAGGCGGCCGACCTCACCGCCTTCCTCGCCCGGCTGCTCCACTACGACCGGGGGGCCGCCGTGCGCCTCCAGGCCGCGGGGACCGCGCTCGCCGTGTTCGGGCGGCCGCCGTCGTTCGAGGTGCTGGCGATCCGCGCGGTGCGGCTGGAGAAGCCGTACGAGGACGGGCTGGACGCCACGCTGGACGTGACCGTGTCCGCGGGTGAGCTCCTCGAGTCCGTCGACGAGACGGCGGCCACGGCCGTCGTCCCCGGCGCGGTGACCGGGCCGCCGTGGGCGGGGGTCCTCCCGCCGCGCGGCGGGTGGCGGGCCGAGCCGGGACTTCCGGCGCCCGACGCCCTGCGGACCACGGTCGCCGCCGCCGTCGCCGAATTCCGCTCCCGCACGCAGGAGTTGGCGCCCGAGCTGCGGACCCGCGCCGAGCTCGACCGGATCGGGCGGCAGATCTGGTCCCGGACGGTCGCGGACACCGCCCTTCCGGTGCGGGCCGTGCACGCGGCCCAGTCGCTGGGGTTCCTGCGCCCCGGTGGCGCGGGCGGCCTGGGACTGTTCTCGTCGGGCGCGTGGCTCAGGCTGCGCACGCCGTACGGGTCCGTCGCCGTGCGCACGGCGGGACTCGGGACACTGGGCTTCAGCGTCCGCTGACCCGCCGGGCGCCTTGATCACCCGGCGGCGACCGGCGGCCACCGGCGGTCAGTCGACGGTCACCCGGCGGTCAGCCGGCGGTGTTGATCATCGAGGCGGCCGCGTACGTCAGGTAGTTCCACAGCTGGCGCTCGTGCTCCTCGGACAGGCCGAGCTCGTCGACGGCCTCCCGCATGTGCCGCAGCCAGGCGTCGTGGGCCGCCCGGTCGACGGCGAAGGGGGCGTGGCGCATGCGCAGGCGGGGGTGGCCGCGGTTGTCGCTGTACGTCGTGGGGCCGCCCCAGTACTGGATGAGGAAGAGCCTCAGCCGCTCCTCGGCCGGCCCCAGGTCCTCCTCCGGGTACATCGGCCTGAGCAGCGGGTCCTCGGCGACCCCCTGGTAGAAGCGGTGGACCAGGCGGCGGAAGGTCTCCTCCCCGCCGACCTGCTCGTAAAAGGTCTTCTCCTGAAGCGTGCCGCGCCGGATCTCGTTCACGTACCCATGGTCTCAGACGCCCCGGCCGGGGACCGAGGCCCCGGGACCACTCGCCCCCGGCCGCTCGGCGCCGCACAGTGGACGCATGGGGTCGTACGCGCTCGACGACGAGGAGTTCGCCGAACTCGCCGCCTCCGCGCGGGCCGCGCTGGTGCGGGAGATCGACGCGAGCGGGGCCTGGGACGCCGATCCGGTGTGGCGTGCGGTGTTCGCCCAGGTGCCGCGGCACCTGTTCGTGCCGTACTACTACGTCGCCGCCGCGCGCGGCTACGAGTGCAGATGGGGCGAGAGCCCGGACGCCGGGGCGCGGCGGCGCTGGCTGGGCGGCGCCTACGCCGACGCCCCGCTGGCCACCCGGCTGCGGGACGGGGAACTGCTCTCCTCCAGCAGCCAGCCCTCGCTGATGGCCCAGATGCTCGCCGAACTGCGGGTGCGGGACGGCGACCGGGTGCTGGAGGTCGGCGCGGGCACCGGTTACAACGCGGCCCTGCTCGCCCAGCGGCTCGGCGACGACGACCTGGTCACCACCGTCGACCTGGAGCCGGAGATCACCGAGTCGGCCCGGCGGCACCTGGCCGCCGCCGGGTACCACCCGGCCGTCGTCACCGGCGACGGAGCGCGCGGCGTCCCCGAACGCGCCCCCTTCGACCGGATCATCGCGACCTGCGCCCTGCCGTCGGTGCCGCGCGCCTGGCTCGCCCAGTGCCGTCCCGGCGCGCGCGTCCTGACGCCGCTCGCCACCGGCCTGGTGGCGCTGACCGTGCGGGACGCCGGGCACGCCGAGGGCCGCTTCCTCGCCACTCCGGCGTTCTTCGTGCCGCTCCGCGGCGAGCACCGGCCGGAGCCGGAGCCGGTGTCCCTGGAGGGGCTGCCCCCGCGGGCCCGCGGGCAGGAGCTGTTCCGCTTCCTGCTGGCGCTCACCCGGGGTACGCCCGCTCCCCGGGAGGCGTACGCCCTCTGGAAGCGCCAGGGCATGCCCCCGCGCGAGCGGTACGGCGTCACGGTCAGCGGCGACCACGAGTGGGCCTGGCTGGACGACCCGGAGGGGCCGCACACCTGGCCCCTCCCGTGAACGTGCCCCTCCCGTGAGCCTGCCCCGGCCGGCCGCCGGCCGCGGCGGCTAACCGCGCCGGACGGTGATCGTCGTCCAGGCGCCCACGTGCACCCGGTCGCCGTCCCGCAGCGGTACCGGCACGAAGGGCTGGATCGGTTCCTCGCCGCCGTTGACCGTGGTGCCGTTGGTCGAGTTCTGGTCGACGACCGCCCAGCTGCCGTCCGGCTGCTGCACCAGCACCGCGTGCTGGTGCGAGACGCCCGGGTCCTCCGGCGGCACCGACAGGTCGATGTCCGGGGTGTCGCCGGTGGAGTGGCGGCGGCGGCCGATGGTGACCTGGTTGCCGGTGAGCGTGCGCTGCTGCTCGGGCGAGTACGCGGGCAGGTTCAGGCCCGCGGCCTCGGGGCCGGAGCGCTGCATCATCGCCATGAAGTACTCGCGGTCCGGGCCGATCGTCGCCGTCCAGGTGGCCGGGCCCTGCGGAGCCTGCGGGTAGCCGGGGCCGGGCGGGGCCTGGGTGGCGCCGGGCTGCGGGTAGCCGTAGCCGCCGCCGGGAGCGCCGGCCGGATTCGCGGACGAGGGCGGGGGGATCACCCAGTCGTCGTCACCGCCGCCGAAGGACGGACCGCCCGGCTGGGGGCGGCGGGTCTCCTGCGGGAAGGCCGGCGGGGCGGGCGGGCCGGACTGCTGGAAGGCGGACGGCGGACCACCGGCCGTGGTACCGGGGCCGGGGGGCGGCGGAACCTGCCGCGACGGGGCGCCACCGAAGCCGCCGGGTCCGGGCGCACCGGGATGACCGCCGTGGCCGGACGGGTCACGGCCGAACGGCGGGGGACCGGCCGGATTCTGACCGCCGCCGAAGCCGCCCTGGCCGGGACCACCCGGACCGCGCTGACCGGGACCGCCCTGGCCGCGCTCGCCGCCGAAACCCTGGGGACCGCCCTGGCCGGGACCGCCCTGTCCGGGACCGCCCTGGCCGGGACCGCCCTGACCGGGACCGCGCTGGCCGCGCTCGCCGCCGAACGGCGTCGGGCCGGACGGCTCGCTGCCGAAGGGGTTCGGCGGGATCGGCTCGGCGGGCCGGTTCATCTGCGACGGGCGCGAGCCCTGGTACTCGTACGAGTCACCGCCGCCGTAGGACGGGCCGGGCGGCTGGAAGCGGGGGGAGGCCGGGCCCGGCGCGGGCGTGCGCGGGGCGGCCGGGGTGTAGGAGGTGGCCGTGTTGGTCAGGAAGTTCCAGCGGCACTCCTCGCAGAACGGCGCACCGCCCTCGCGGGGCGTGCGGCACTGCGGGCAGAGTTCCGGTTCCGTGTTCGGCACGGAGGACAGGTGGCGTCCGCCGGGCTGGCCGCCGTGGCCGGGGGGCGGCGGCGGGAACCCGTACCCACCGCCGGGGGGCGGCGGAGGGGGCGGAGGCACGGCACCGGCCATGCGGTGACCGCAGACCTCGCACCAGTCGTCGGAACCCGACTGGTGTCCGTTCGGGCAGGTCGGCATGTCGGCGCTTCCCCCTCTCTCGCAGGGTCCTGCTAGTCGTTCCGGCTCGTCCCGGCTTGTTCTACGTCACTACTTCTTTACACGAACAGTCTTTGTGGACCGTGTCTCGAGAGTCATCTCGTCGGCCTCCGCGACCTTCGCCTTCAGTCGCACAGTACCTGTCGTGGCGTCGACCACGTCCACCACCTTCGCAAGCAGTTTCGCAGTATCCGCGTTGCCGGAGGCACTGGCGAGCTGGACGGCCCGGCCCAGTTTGGCCGTCGCACCGTCGAAATCGCCCGCTTTGCGCAGGTCGAGGCCCTGTTGGATGGCCTGTGCCAGTTCGGCCTGGCCGGTGTAGTGGGCGACCTGGGGGTTGATCGAGGTCGAGGCGGTCATGTCGTCGGTCCACACCGCCCGTACGAGGCCCTGGGCGCCGAGGTTCCGCACCGTGCCCCCGGCCTCCGGAACGACCAGCGAGACCCGCGCGGCCAGCATCTCCTGGCCGATGCCGGCCGCGGGGACCTCGACGCACACGTGGTAGTCGCGCGACTCGTCGCCCCAGGAGCCGGTGGGGTAGTCCCCGGCGCGCGGGCCCGCCTCGGTGCGGCGGTCGGTCAGCTCCGCCACCGTCGGGGCCACCTGCTTGACGAACCGGACGGTGGTGCCGACCGGCGTCCACAACCTGAGGGCGACGTCCGCGACCTCCTTGCCCATCGCGGTCTCCATCATCCGCGTGAAGTCGGCGGCGAGACCGGCCGGGTCGGCGACGATGTCGGCCGTGCCGAGCAGCGCGGAGGCGATCTCTGTGACTTCTTTCACTTCCCAGTCGGTGCCCACGCCCCGCGCGTCACAGGTGAAGCGTCCGGCGCACTCGTCCAGGGCGGCCCTCAGGTTCCCGGGCGACTCGTGCTCGTTGCGGCCGTCGGTGAGCAGGATGCCGTGCCGGATGGCGACGTCCGCCGTGGACAGCAGGCGGTCGGCGAGCCGCAGCCAGGTGCCGATGGCCGTACCGCCGCCCGCGCCGAGCCGGCGCAGCGCCTGCTTGGCCTGCTCCCGGGTGGTGGCGTCGGCCACGGCCAGCCCGCCGCCGCCCGGATAGACCTCCTTGGCCACGTGGGTGCCGCCGATCACCGCGAAGTGCACGCCGTCGCGCAGGGTGTCGATCGCCGCGGCCGTGGCGTCGCGGGCGTTGCGCATCTTGGTCGGCGGGTAGTCCATCGAGCCCGAACAGTCGACCATGACCGCCACGGCGGCGGAGGGGCCCTGGCCGGCGGTGTAGAGGTGGGGAGCCGTCACCGCGCTGCCCACGGTCCCCCCGCCGGTCGCGGTCACCGTGACGATCGCGTTGACCTCGCGGCCGCCCTCCGGCAGGTACTCGTTCTGGTACACGTCCACCGAGAACTGCGGCACGTTCGACTTGGAGAAATTGGCCATGACCGTTCCGTATCCCCCTCCGGACCCACGGCGCCGTGGGCGATGACTGTGTGCGGACCGGTCCCCTCCGGTCCGCCGGGGCCTCCCCGTGCGCGGCCCCTCAGGCCGATCCTGCCCCCTGCGGCGGAGCCGGGAACGGCAGGACGGCCACTGTTACGTTGTCGTGGCCCCCGCCGTCCAGGGCGTGGCCGACCAGGACCCGGGCGGCGTGCAGCGGGCGGACGGCCGCGTCGAGCGGGACGGCCTCGGCCATCTCCCCGGCCGTCTCCGCGTAGTTCCACAGCCCGTCCGTGCACACCACCACGACACCCGGCCGGTCCGGCTTGAAGGACGCGGTGTGCGGCTCCAGTTCGTAGGCGTCGGCGCCGAGCCAGCCGGTGATGGCGTGGGCCCGCTCGTCGGCGTACGCCTCCGCCTCGTTCATCAGGCCCGCGGCGACCATCTGCGCGGCCCAGGAGTCGTCCTCGGTGAGCCGGGCCGGGGGCGCGGCGCGGTCCAGCGGCACCCAGTAGGCGCGGCTGTCGCCGACCCAGCCGACGACCAGCAGGTCCGAGGTGACCACGGCACCGACGATCGTGCAGGCGGGGGCGTTCTGGTGCACCGCGTGCTCGCGGGCGGTGGGCTCGTCCGCGAGGGCGTTGACCGCGTGCGAGGCGGCCACGATCGCGTCGTGCATGGCCTGCTGCGGGTGGGTGCCGTGCGGCAGGGCGGCCAGCAGCGCCCCGCCCGCCGCCCGGGACGCGGCCAGCGAGGCGTCGTCGGGGCGGGTCGCGGAGGAGACGCCGTCGCAGACGACCGCCAGGACCGCGGGCGAGCCGTCGGGCAGCGCGGCCCGGGCGACGGCGAAGGCGTCCTCGTTGCGGTGGTGACGCAGACCGCGGTCGCTGACGGCGGCGACGGGCCCCGACTCCTGCTCCACGTGGTCGCGTTCGCGGGGCTGGGCGTGCCCGCAGTTCTCGCAGTAGCCGTCGCTGTCCACCCGCCCCGCCCGGCACGCCACGCACACCTTGGCCTCCTCCGCCGCGTTCGCGGCATCCGCGGCCACCCGTGGGTCGGGTGCCTGCAGCGGGTAGTCGTCGGGCTGCGCAGGCCGGTCGAAGCGGACGCCGGAGACCGGGGACGCGGGGGAGCCCGGGGCCTGCGCGGGCACCGGTGGAGGCGGGGACGTGGCCGGTGACAGCGGGGAGCCGCCGGAGTCGGTGCCCGGGAGATCCCCCGGCCGGTGCGCCGCCGGGGTGCCGGGGCCGCCGTCCGGGGCCGGCACCCCGGGCCAGGGGGCGCCCTGGCCGGGGATCCCGCCGGGACCGTCCGCGCCGTTCATGGTGAGCGTCGGGTGGTCCCGCGGCGGCGCGGGCACCGCCGACAGGTCGTACCCGCACACACCGCAGAAACGGTCGTCCGACTCGAGTGGCTCCGCGCAGTTCGGGCACTGCGACAACGCGGCCTGCTGGGGCATCTGCGACATCAACTACACCCACGTCCGGGGGCGGTAACGGTTGGCCCGTTCCACCAGGTCGATCCTCTCCTCACCGCCGGGCGCCAGCCGGGCCAGCGTGCGGTAGGCGCGCTCCAGGCCGAAGCGGAGGCCCCGCTCGTCCAGACCGCTGCCGAGCAGCACCCGGCCGCTCACCGCGGGCCGGGCACCCTCGCCCCCGGAGAGTATCCAGTCGAGCGCGCTGCCGAGCACTTCCGCCGACAACCGCTCGCGGCGCGCCGGGTCCAGACCGTACGCCTGCAACGCCTCGACCTGGGCTGCGGCGGCGGTCAGGTCCTCCAGGAACGGCGTGTCGGCGGCGGTCGCCGTGCGCTGTCTCAGCCGGGCCCGCACGGCGGCCACGCGCGCCGCCGTGTAGTGGATGGAGGACTCCGGCACCGACTCCAGCGTCCCCACCCCGTCCCGCCGGTCCCCGGCCGCGAGCTGCACGCGGGCCAGGCCGAACGCGGCGCTGACATGGCTCGGGTCGGTCGACCACACCAGGCGGTAGTACTCGGCGGCGTTGTCGAGCTGGCCGAGCACCTCCGCGCACAGGCCGAGCGCCAGCTTCGGGGCGCTCTCGCCGGGGAAGGCGTCGTAGATGGCGTCGAAGGAGAGCGCGGCGCCCTCGAAGTCCCCGGTCGCCAGCGCGGCCACGCCCCAGTACCACACCACCCGCCAGTCGTCGGGCCGTTCCTCCTCCAGGCGCGCCAGGGAGGTCAGCGCCGCCTCGGCGTCGCCCTGTTCCAACCGGGCGCGGATCTGCCGCAGCCGCGTCTCCACCGTCTGCTGCGGCGCCGCCGCCAGCGCGCCGATCAGCTCGCCCGGCGCGGAGGCCATCAGGCCCGCCAGGAAGCCCGCGTTGGGGTCGGCCGGGTCGACGTGCGGCACGGGCAGCGCGAGGGCGGCGGCGGGCGTGTGGACGGGCTTGACGAGGCCGGGGGAGCCGGGCGGGGCGGCGGGCGTCGCCGCGCCCTTCACCCGAGCCGCTCTGGCTCCCAGCAGCGACACGTCCCCGGCCGGCTCGGGGAACAACTCCGTGTCCGTGACCTTCACCTCGGGCCCGAACAGCGTCGACAGCGCGGGCCGGGCCCGTCCCGTCTGCAGGGACACGACCTCCCGCAGGACGCCCGTCAGCTGCTCGGACATCTCCTGCGCGGAGGCGAACCGGCGGGCCGGGTCGGGGTCGGTGGCGCGGACCAGCAGCCGGTAGAAGGACTCGTACCGGTGGAAGACCTCGATGGTGTCCGGGTCGGGCAGGGAGTCCACGAAGACGTTCGTGTAGCCCTGGAAGTCGAAGGTGAGGACCGCGAGCGTACGGCCCACCGTGTACAGGTCGGAGGCCACCGACGGGCCGGCCTCGGCGACCTCCGGCGCCTGGTAGCCCACCGTGCCGTAGATCGCCGACTCGTCGTCGTCCATGCGGCGCACCGCGCCCATGTCGATCAGCTTGAGCTGGTCCTCGGTCTGGATGGCGTTGTCGACCTTGAAGTCGCAGTACAGCAGGTTGCGGCTGTGCAGGTGGCCGAGCGCCTCGAGCGCCTCGATGCCGTACGCGCAGGCCTGCTCCACCGGCAGCGGGTCCCGTCGGCCGCCCGGGGTGCGGCGGGCGTTGGCGATCTCCTTCAGCGACTTGCCGCCGACGTACTCCATGACGATGTAGCCGTCGAGGGAGCCCGTGCGCTGGTCGAGGTGCTCCACGAAGTTGTAGATCCGCACGATGTTGGCGTGCTCGATCTCCGCGAGGAAGCGCCGCTCGGAGATCGCGGCCGCCATCGCGTCCTGGTCGCCGGTGTCCAGCAGGCCCTTGAGCACCACCCACCGGTCGGAGACCGCGCGGTCCACCGCCAGGTATATCCAGCCCAGGCCGCCGTGCGCCAGGCAGCCCACGACCTCGTACTGGCCGTGCACGATGTCCCCGGCCTTCAGCTTCGGCACGAACGAGTACGGGTGGCCGCACTTGGTGCAGAAGCCCTCCGTGCGCCCGGGGCTCTCCCCGCGTGCCCGGCCGACCGGCGCACCGCAGTCCGAGCGCGAGCAGAACCGCTTCCGCTCGGGCACCTCCGGGTGGTCCAGCACCATCACGCGCGGGTCGGGACGCGGCACCTGCGGCACCGTCACCAGCCCGGCGCCCAGCCTGCTGCGCGCCGACGACCCGGCGGCCGAACCGGAGCTGCGCACCGACACCGAGCGGCCCGTCGAGGTGCCCGGGGACCGGGAGAGCCGCCCCGACACCGAACGGCGGGACTTCGACGAGTGCGACGAGTGCGTCGTCGTCCGTGCGCTGCGGCTGCTGGAGGGCGCGCCGGGACCGTCCGAGGAGCCGTTGCCGCCGCCGGCGATCCCGGTGGGCGGCGAGCCCACCATGCCGCTCGCGCTGACGACCGGGGCGAGACCGCAGGTGTCGCAGTACAGCTCGCCGCCGCCCACGTCCTCGTAACGGCCCCCGCAGTCCGGCCGCTGGCACGTCCGCTGTGCCTGACTCACGTCTGTTCCCCCCTACGGTCCTCGGGCCCGCCCTGCTGCGGCACGCGCGGCGCGCCGATCTGTTCGGCCGCCGCCCGCTGGTAGCGCAGCACCGCCTCTTCGGCGACCCGCAGGTCGCAGGGCGCGCTCCACAGCATGCGGCGCGCGGCGTCGTAGCGCTCGACGAGGAACGGGTCCTCGGCGAGACCGTGCCGGGCCACCTTCGCCTTGTACGCGTCGAGCCGGCCGCGCAGTTCGGCGCGGACCGCCAGCGGCGCGGTGACCGCGGTCAGCGACTCGCGGGCGCGCAGCAGTTCGTCCTCCGCCTTCTGCTCCAGCGACTCCAGGAGCGGGGAGAGCCGGTGCCACTGGGCCTGCCTGCGGTACTCGGCGGCCGCCGCCAGCTGTTCCTGCAGCGCGGTCGGCGGGCCGCTGACCACCGGCACCTCCGTCGCGGCGATCTTCGCCAGCACCTCGCCGCGCGCGGTGCGGGCCTCGGCGAGGGTGCGGTCCGCGCGCGAGAGCAGGTCCCGCAGCCGCACCAACCGCTGCTCGGCGTCCTGGCGGACCGTCAGCACCGCGTCGATCTCCCGCCGCACGTCCTCGAGGGCGCGCGCCTCACGGTCGTACACGGTGGTGTCCGGCCTGCCGCCGCCCGGCGCCGAGCTGCCCTCGGCCGGCACCCAGAAGGCGAGCGGGTCGGAGACCACCTGTTCGCGCAGCCTGGTCAGCGTGCGTGTGATGCGGTCCAGGTCGTCGCCCGCCGGATGCTCGCCGGGGCGCACGCCGACCGAGTGCGCCAGCTTGCGCGTGCGCTGGAGCTCCGCGGCCAGTAGATCGATCCGGGCGGGCAGTGCCGACCACACCGCGTCGGCGGCGACGACCATGTCCAGCGAGCGTGCGTACAGCTCGTTCATCCGGTCCACCAGGGCGGCCAGCGAGAACCGCTCGCTGAGCCGGCCGGCGGCGGACAGCAGCGTCGGCGCGTTCGCGGCGGCGGCCGCGCTGCCCGCGACCGTGACGGACTCGCCGCGCAGCAGCTCGGTCAGCTCCACCAGGTCCTCGCGGCTGGACCAGCGGCGCCGGGCGCGGATCTCCCGGGCGGTGCGCAGTGCCGCCGTGTACGCGTCGAAGTACGCCCACAGCAGCGTGATCGACGCCTCCGTGGCCGTCCAGCGCTCCTGGGTGGTGCCGGTGAGTTCGGCGCCTTCGAGGAGTCTGCGGCCCGCGTGGTCCTGCAGGGCGAGCAACGAGGTCTCGATCGCCTCGTGCTCCGCGCCGAGCCGCGCCAGCGCACGGTCCACCTCGTCCCGGTCCATCACCGGCCCGGCGGGGTCCGTGACGCCCATCGATCACCTCTCGCTCTCGTCGCCTCAACTCTGCTGGAGTTCATGCCCGAAGATCGCCCGCGCGACGCCCCCGGTCAGCTCTTGAGCAGATACTCCGGGGCGGGTGGCTTCGACGGGCCCGCGTCCTCCCCCAGTGTGGCCGAAAGCCATCTGTCGTACGACGCCTGCCAGCCGCTCGCGCGGTACTGCACCAGGATCTGGTTGACCCGGCGTATCAGATCCTTCGCGTCCTTGTTCATCGCCACGCCGTAGTAGTCGACGGTGAAGGGGTCGCCCTTCAGTTCGACCGTCGGGTCCTGGGCGGCCTGGCTGGCGGCGAGGGCGGCGTCGGTGACGACGGCGTCGACCTCGCCGAGCTGGAGCCGCACCAGGCAGTCGAGCTGGTTGGGGACGGCGACCAGCTTGCCGGCCGGCTTGTCCTCGGCCAGCCGGGTGGAGGCGGTCGAACCGTCGGCCGCGCACACCCGCCGGTGCGCCAGCGTGGAGCCGTACCCCTTGATGGGCGACGACTTGGGTGCCAGTACCTGCTGGCCGGTCTTGAAGTACGGTGCGGAGAAGGTGACGTCGTCCAGGCGTTCGCAGGTGATGGTCATCGTGCGGACGACCATGTCGACGCGGCCGTTCTTGACGGCCTCGGTGCGCTGGCTGGTGGGGATGGCCTTGAACTGGACCGCCTTGGAGTCGCCGAGGATGTCCTGGGCGATCCGGTGGGCGAGGTCGATGTCGAAGCCCTCGAGCTCCGCGCCCTTGGTGTTGGGGTTGCGGTAACCCCAGCGGTAACTGTTCTGGTCGACGCCCACGATGATCTTGCGTTTGTCGCCCTGGCGGGCCTTGATCCTGGCGATCGTGGGACCGTCCGCGCCCGACGGCGACAGCGTCTGGTTCTCCGGATGCGTGCACGTCCCGGCCCGCGCCTGGCGCCCCTCGGCGACCCGCTGCCCGCCGCGGCCCGGCCCGTCGCCCCCGTGCGACTGGCTCAGCGGCAGCAACAGCACGAAGGCCAGCGCCAACGCGCACAGCACCGCCATCGCCCCCACCCCGCCCCAGCCCCGCAGCGCGGCCCGTGCTCGTCGTGTGTGCATGGTCGTGCCCCCTGTCACCGGTACTCCGAAAGCCTGCGGCCGATGCCCAGCACGGCGCCCGCCGCGCCCAGGACGGCGAGGGCGGCGGCGCCGGCCGGGAGGCCGGTCATCGCGTCGCGGCCGTCGCCGGCGGACTTCTGGAACTCGGCCTGTTCGTGGGCGAGCGCCTGCTCCAGGTTGTCGTCCACGGCGTCGAAGCACTCGCCGGTCGCGCCCTTCGCGCCGATCACCAGGTCGAGGGCCTGCTCGTAGTTGCCGTACTCGTCCTGGCGACGGGCCGACGCGTGGCGCTCGTTCCACTCGGTCATGTTGCCCTCGGCCGCCCGGACCGGCTTGCTGCCCGCCCGGTCGTCGGCGAGACCGGCCGCCTCGGACAGGCGCTCGCCGAGGTCCTTGATGTCCTTGTCGAAGTCGTAGTAGTAGGCGTCGTAGATCTTGCCGCCGACCTTGGTGGTCTCGGCGCCGCGTGACACCAGGCCGAGGTTCTCGTTGCCGCGCGCCTTCAGGGAGGCGATGCGCGCGTCGTGCAGCACGTTCAGCGAACGCACGCCGTGCCGGTAGGAGCCGTCGAGGCCCGCGCGGGCGACGGAGTGGCCGACGACCAGCCAGAGCAGGACCACCGTGGCGGCGGCCGTCGCCGCGACCAGGCCGTGGCTGAGGACCCGGTTGGTGCGCCGGTACTCGCGGTGCTGGGCCCAGGCGAGCGCGGCCAGCGCGAGGACCCCGAGCGCTATCGCGGCCCACGGATAGGGCGTGGCGTCCGCGTAGTCCGCGCTCAGCCGCTGGTTCTCCTTCGTGTAGAGATCCTGGGCCGCCGGGAGCATGTCGTTCTGCATCTTCTCGTTGGCGTACCGCAGATACGCGCCGCCCACCGGATAGCCCTGCCGGTTGTACGTGCGGGCACGCTCGATCAGGCCCTTGTACTCCGGGAGCAGCTTGTTGAGCCGGGTGACGCTCCTCTCCGAGGGGGAGCCCGGGTCGGCGGCCGCGGCGGCCTTGACGAGCCCCGCCGCGGCGTTGCGGATGTCCTTCTCGTACCGGTCGCGGGTGGCCGAGGTCTCCTGACCGCCCGCCAGGAACCCGCTGGACGCGGCCGTGTTGGCGTCCGCCAGGGAACGGTAGATGTCGGCCGCGCCCGAGCTGAGCGGCTGGCTGCTGTGCAGCACGTCGTCGGCGGCGGCCGCCCGCTCGCTCTCCTGCCAGGCGGTGACCGCGCCGAACGCGACGACCAGCAGGGCCAGCACGGCACCGATGACACGCAGCCGGCCCGGTTCCGTCGTCGCCGCGGCGCGCAGCCGCTCGGCGCCCTCGGCGAACGCGGTGCGGCGGGGTGGCGCCGGAACGGGTGCAGGTGTCCCGGCCGGAACCGGTACGGGTACCGGTGGCCGTGCCGGTGGCGCCGGGCTGCTCGTCGGCGGGTGTGTCACCTTGACCTCCCCCATGGTCATCTGCCTGCCGACCAGTATCACCGCAGGGTCCGACATCGGGCAGCGGGGGGCGGTTCCGTCACCTCCCCGTGCCCATGAACACGCGTCGGGATCCTCCTCGGTTCCACGGGAGGGGCCCGGCCGGAGCGATCAGACCTCCCAGTGGCTCCGCGCCCGTTCCCCCGCCTCGGCCGCCGCCCCCAGCCGGTCCAGCCCCAGCAGCGCGGCCCCCAGGACCGGGCTCGCCGTCACCACCCGGGCCACCGCCTTCGGTGCCCGCACGGCCAGCAGCTCCGCGATCCGGTCGTCGAGCTGGGCGTGCCCGGCCGTGAGCACACCGCCCCCGAGCAGCACCGGCGTCTCCTGGTCCAGCAGGTCCAGGCGGGACAGCGCCACCGAGGCCATGGTCACCACCTCCTCGGCCAGCCGGTCCACCACGGCCCGTGCCACCGCGTCGCCGTCCGCCGCGGTCGCGAACAGCACCGGCGTCAGCTCGTGCCGCCGCGGGTGCTCGAGGCGTTCCAGGTGCAGGGCCTCGATGAGGGCGTACATGGAATCCAGCCCGAAGTGGGCCGGCAGCGTACGGGCCAGCTCGGTGGGCTCGCCCCGGCCGTCCTCCGCGCGGGCGGCGAACCACAGGGCCTCCTCCGCCAGGCCCCAGCCGCCGCCCCAGTCCCCGGAGATGCGGCCCAGGGCGGGGAAGCGGGCGGTGCGGCCGTCGGGGCGCATGCCCACGCAGTTGATGCCCGCGCCGCAGACCACCGCGACCCCCCGGGGCTCGGCCGCGCCCGCCCGCAGGATCGCGAAGGTGTCGTTGCGGACCTCCACCGTCGCACCCCACGCGCGCGCGTGCAGGGCGGCCGCCAGCCGCTCCTCCTCCACCGGCAGGTCGGCGTTGGCGAGGCAGGCGGAGACGTGCGAGACGGAGTCCACGCCGGCGGCCGAGCAGGCCAGGGCCACGGCCCGCGCCAGCTCGTCCACCGCCGCGGGCACGCCCACCGTCGGCGGACGGAACCCGCCGCCGCGGGCCGTGGCCAGGACGCGGCCGTCCGCCGCCAGGACCGCGACGTCGGTCTTGCTGTTGCCCGCGTCGATGGCGAGGACGCTTGCGGTCAGGCCCACGCGAGGTACTCCCGGTTGTGCGCGACCAGTTGGTCGGTGAGGGCCTCGGCGTACTCGTACTGGCCGATCAGCGGATGGGACAGCAGCGCCCGGAACACCCGCTCCCGTCCGCCGCGCAGTGCCGCCTCCAGCGCCAGCTCCTCGTAGGCCGTCACGTTCGCCACCAGCCCCGCGTACAGCGGGTCGAGCCGCGGCGCGGGCAGCGGGACCGGCCCCGTCGGACCGACCGCCGCCTGCACCTCGATCACCGCGTCGTCGGGCAGGAACGGCAGGGTGCCCCGGTTGAGGGTGTTCACCACCTGGTAGGGGCTGCCGGCCCCGCGCAGCAGCGCCGCCGCCAGGTCCACCGCCGCCTCCGAGTAGTGGGCGCCGCCGCGCCGGGCGAGCAGCTCCGGCTTCTCGTCCAGGGCCGGATCGCCGTACATCGCCAGCAACTCCTTCTCCATCCGGGCCACTTCGGCCGCCCGGGACGGCGTGGTGCGCAGCTCCCGCACCACCGCGTCGTGCGCGTAGTAGTACCGCAGGTAGTACGACGGGACCACCCCCAGCCGGTCCAGGAGCGAGCGGGGCAGACGCAGGTCGGCGGCGACGGCCTCGCCGTGTCCGGCCAGCAGCCCGGGCAGGACGTCCTCGCCCTCGGGGCCGCCGAGGCGGACGCCCGTCTCCCAGGTGAGGTGGTTGAGGCCGACGTGGTCGAGGTGGAGGTCGGCGGGTGCCACGCCGAGCAGGCCGGCGAACTTCCGCTGGAGGCCGATCGCCACGTTGCACAGTCCGACCGCCCTGTGTCCGGCCTGGAGCAGGGCACGGGTGACGATGCCCACGGGGTTGGTGAAGTCGATGATCCACGCGCGCGGGTTGGCCCGGCGGACCCGCTCGGCGATGCCGAGCACCACCGGGACCGTCCGCAGCGCCTTGGCCAGGCCGCCCGCGCCGGTCGTCTCCTGCCCGACGCAGCCGCACTCCAGCGGCCAGGTCTCGTCCCTCTCACGGGCCGCCTGCCCGCCGACCCGGAGCTGGAGCAGCACCGCGTCCGCGCCCTCGACGGCCGCGTCCAGGTCGCCGGTCGTGACGATCCGGCCGGCGTGGCCCTGCTTGGCGAAGATCCGGCGGGCCAGGCCGCCCACCGGCTCCAGGCGGTCGGCGGCCGGATCGACGAGCACCAGCTCCTCGACGGGCAGGGTGTCCCTGAGGCGGGCGAACCCGTCGACGAGTTCGGGCGTGTAGGTCGACCCTCCGCCGACCACGGTGAGTTTCATACGGGATCAACCCTTCACTCCGGTGAGCGTGACGCCCTCGACGCATGCTTTCTGGGCGAAGAAGAACACGAGGATCACGGGGGCCATGACCAGCCCGGTGGCGGCCATGGTGAGGTTCCGGTCCGTGTGGTGCGCGCCTTCGAAGGACTCCAGGCCGTGGCTCGGGGTCCAGGGGCCCGGATTTTCGGAGGCGTAGATCCGGGGCCCGGAGTAGTCGTTCCAGGCGTGGAAGAACGGGAAGAGCGCGACGGCCGCGATCCCGGGCTTCGTCATCGGCAGGACGACCCTCGGCAGGGTCTGGCTTCGGGCATGACGGATCTCCCTGGGACGGGGCGGTGAGGGAAAGGGGCCTTGCGAGGGGGCCGTGCGGGAAGGGGGACGTGCCGGAAGAGGCCGGGCGGGAGGTTCAGCGGGAGGTGTCGAAGACCTCGTCGCGGGTGGTCGCCAGCGCGCTCTCCAGCGCGCCGCGCAGGACGGGGTGTTCCCGGACGTCGCCGACGACCAGGCGCGGGCGCGGTGCCGCCAGTTCCTCCAGTTCGGCCTGGACGAGTGCGCGCAGCACCTCGCCGCCGGCGGTGAGGGAGGCGCCGCTGAGGACGACGAGCTCGGGGTCGAGGACGGAGACGAGGGAGGCGAGACCGGTGGCGAGCCGGGTCGCGTAGGTCTGGAGCAGCCGCCGGTGCGGTCCGCCCGCGTGATCGGCGGCGCGGGCCACCAGTTCGGCGGCGACCTCGGCGTAGGGGCCGGCCGGCACCTCGTCGACGCCGAGTTCACGGGCCAGTTCCGGCAGGGCCTGCGAACCCGCCAGTTCCTGGTAACCGCCGCTGTTGGCCCTGGTCACCCGGCGGACCAGGGGGGCGCCCGGCACCGGCAGGAAGCCGACCTCGCCCGCGCCGCCGGTCCAGCCGCGGTGCAGCCGCCCGCCGAGGACCAGGGCGGCGCCCAGACCCTCCTGGTTCCACAGCAGGACGAAGTCCGTGTGGCCCCGGGCCGCGCCGAGCCGCTGCTCCGCTGTCGCGACCAGGTTGACGTCGTTCTCGTACTCGACCGGCATCGGCAGCGCGGCGGCGAGTTCGTCGAGCAGTGCCGGGGAGTGCCAGCCGGGCAGGTGGGAGGCGTAGCGGAGCCGGCCGGTGCCCGGGTCGAAGGCGCCCGGGGTGCCGATGACCAGCCGGCGGACGTCGTCCCGGGTCAGGCCCGCGGCCTTCACCGCGCCGTCGAGGGCGTCGGTGACCTGCCGGACGACGGGCTGCTCCGGGCGCCTGCCGGGGGTGGGCAGTTCGTACTCGCCCACCGTGCGGCCGGTGATGTCGGCGACGGCGGCGCGGATCCGGCCCGGGGTGACGTCGAGCCCGGCGGCGTGCGCGGCGGTGGGGTTGACCGCGTAGAGCTGTGCGCTGGGTCCCGGGCGGCCCTCGCTGGTGCCGGTGGCCCGGACCAGGCCCGCCGCCTCCAGACGGGCCAGGAGCTGGGAGGCGGTCGGCTTGGACAGGCCGGTGAGCTTGCCGATCCGCGTGCGCGACAGCGGCCCGTGCTCCAGGAGGAGGTCGAGGGCGGCGCGGTCGTTCATGGCGCGCAGGACGCGCGGGGTGCCCGGCGTACCGGCGGATCCTGCCATGGGTTTCGACACCTGCCCTTCCGACTGCCCAGCTTCCCAGTGACCTGGGACCACGTCCACCCGGTGATCACTGGCCGATCACTGTTAGGAAAGTTTCCTGTTGAGTGGGAGGACGGTAAGCCCAGGACGAAGAGGGCGTCAATAGACACCGCCCCCGGGGCGACGGAGCCGTTGCCGGGGGCGGGCGGTCCCGGACCGGTTCAGCCGGCGAGGAACGGGGCCGTGTCGAGGGTCGGGGTACGGCTCCGGGAGAGGGAGCGGGTCGCTCCATGATCGGCTCCGCGCTCAACACCGGGTCTCCTGGTCGGATCAATGCCAGGCCAAGCCCGCGCCGGGCGCCCCGGCAGAACGATCGGGCACCCGACGGCCGCCCGTGCCGGATGCCCCACCCCTTCACTCGAACGAGCGTGCCGAACCGTTCCCCCCCTACTTCCCCGGAGGCGTCGCCCGCTGCGGAGTGACCGGCGCCGTGGCCGCCACCTGGGGGGAGTCCGCGTCGGAGTACACCGCGGGCGCGGCCACCGCGGCCGTCGGGTCGGGGGTCTCGGACTCCTCCTGGACGGCCGTCGCCCCGCCCACGATGCGGATGCTCGCCGCGTCGAAGGCGCGCTTGACGCGCCAGCGCAGCTCGCGCTCGACCGCCAGGGACTTGCCGGGCATCGTCCGGGCGGATATCCGCACCACCATCGAGTCCAGCAGCACGCTGTCCAGGCCGAGCACCTCGATCGGGCTCCACAGGAGCTCGTTCCAGGGCTCCTCCTTGCTCATCTTCTCGGCCACCTCGTCGAGGGTGGCCTTCAGCCGGTCCAGGTCCTCGTCCGCCTTGACCGTGACGTCCACGCCCGCCGTCGCCCAGCCCTGCGAGAGGTTGCCGATGCGCTTGACCTCGCCGTTGCGGACGTACCAGATCGCCCCGTTGTCGCCGCGCAGCTTGGTCACGCGCAGCCCGACCTCGATCACCTCGCCGGAGGCGACACCCGCGTCGATCACGTCGCCCACGCCGTACTGGTCCTCGAGGATCATGAACACGCCGGAGAGGAAGTCGGTGACCAGGTTGCGGGCACCGAAACCGATCGCCACGCCGGCCACACCGGCGGACGCCAGCAGCGGGGCCAGGTTGATCTTGAAGGTGGACAGGATCATCAGCGCGGCCGTGCCGAGGATCAGGAAACTCGCCACCGACCGCAGCACCGAGCCGATCGCCGCCGCCCGCTGCCGTCGCCGCTCGGCGTTGACCAGCAGTCCGCCCAGCGAGGAGCCGTCACCCGTCGGCACGGTCCGGGTCATCCGGTCGATGAGCTGGGTGATCGCCCGCCGCACCACCGCTCTGAGGGTCACCGCCACGACCAGGACCAGCAGGATCTGCAGACCCATCGCGAGCCAGGTCGACCAGTTCTGCTCCACCCAGCTGGCGGCGTTCGTCGCGCTCTCCTGGGCGTCCTGGAACGACGGCACGGTGGCCGTCGACCCCGAGGGGGACGGCGACGGCGACGGTGACGTTCCGGCGGCCGGCAGGACGGCGGGCAAGGACACGGCAGGTACCTCCAGGCGCGGTACCCATCCGGTGCGACGGTCGATGTCGCTGAGGTCACGGAAAGGTCACCGGACGGGCAGAACCACCACACTAACGGGGCATTGTGTGTGCCAACGCCGGATCCGTGCAGGAGAGACCGTGCTCACCTGCGCTTGAACAGGCCGTGATCCGGGGGATGAATGCGATGTGGTCGAAAACACTCCCAGCCCGTTACCAGGAGATGGTGGCGCTTCCACCAGCCCTGAGGGGAGACTGACTACAGATCGTCCCGGCGCGAGCCACGCGCCGCCGACGCCCAAGGAGGCACCCGTGCCGCACGTCCTGGTCCTCAACGCGTCGTACGAGCCGCTCGGCGTCGTACCGCTCCGCCGCGCGCTCGTCCTCGTACTGGAGAACAAGGCCGTCTCCCTCGAGGAATCCGGCGCCTACATGCACAGCGCGACCGTCACAGTCCCCGCACCCAGCGTGGTCCGGCTCAAGCGATTCGTACGGGTTCCCTACCGGGGGCCCGTTCCTCTGACCAGGCGCGCGCTCTTCGCGCGCGACGGGGGCCGGTGCATGTACTGCGGTGGTGTCGCAACCAGCGTCGACCACGTCATCCCGCGCAGCCGCGGGGGCAAGCACGTCTGGGACAACGTGGTGGCGTCCTGCCGCCGCTGCAACCACGTGAAGGCCGACCGACACCTGGTCGAGATCGGCTGGCGGCTGCGCCACAAACCCGCCCCGCCCACCGGCCTGGCCTGGCGCATCATCGGGACCGGACATAGGGACCCGCGGAGGAGACCGACCCCGGGCTGTCCGCGCTCGCCGCGGACCGCCGCGCCCTCGTCGAGCAGACCGACCACGCCGAGTGGGTCGACCAGCAGCGCG